>JBQCEL010000107.1:0-13863 GCA_051960255.1 Rhizobiaceae bacterium | reverse complement strand
CCAGCCAACCTTTACCGTTCAACGTGGGCAATCCTCGACCTGACTTGCGCGGCGGCATTTATCCTGTACGGCGTGCGAGGCGCGAAGCGGATATAGTGCCGCTCGCCTCGACTGTCCCTCGATAGAGGCACCGTGGGCTGGCAACGAAAGGTGCACCACGGTGTGCCGCTAAGGTGGCTGACAAGGTGGCTGACGCCACTTTGTAATACCTGTCAGAAAATCCCCTTTGACTTCAATTACTTACAAAAGGTATGGCGGAGAGAAAGGGATTCGAACCCTTGATACGGTTTCCCGTATACACGCGTTCCAGGCGTGCGCCTTCAACCACTCGGCCACCTCTCCGCGACAGCACCGGCAATTCGCCGGCGCCGACGCGGCTCAATTAGTCGATAGAGGCGCGGATGCCAAGATGCCGTGCAGAACTTTTGGCCTGACGCCGCATAGAACCTCGTTCGCTTAAATTTCACTTAGGCGCGCGGCCGATTGCGGTATCCTCTGTCCGACACTATCTTTGGTGGGCATTTCCCGTATCGGGACAAAAATGACGCTGATCCGGTTCACCCTTCGTACCCTGTCGGTCATCGCGCTCGCCGTGGCGGCGATCCTGGCGGTTGTCGACGCAACGCGCACGATCGCGGCGTCGAAGCTCGTGCTGACGCCCCTCGGCCAAAGTTGGAGCGATATGGCGCCGGCGAGCGTCGCCGCGGCGAAAGAGACGGTCATCGTTCATGCGCCATGGCTGTGGGAGCCTGTTTTCGCCGGAATTCTGGCGCTGCCCGGCTTTCTGGTCTTTCTCATTCTGGCGCTTGTGCTGCAGGCGTTAGGTAGCAAACCCAAGCGGTTCCGCGGCCCCTCCGTGGTGTGATTGCGTGTTGCTGTTTGAAAGGAGCAAAAATGTTTTTCCTGAGCGACATCCTCAACAGGAAACTGCAACTCCCCGCGGAGGGAGACGCTCTTCCCGGGCGTGAGACGCCCATTCCGACGGCGAGCGAGCATTTTGTTTCCGGCCGCTCATTGAAAGCTCCTTATCCAGCCGGGCTCGAGACGGTCTATTTCGGCATGGGCTGCTTCTGGGGCGCCGAAAGGCTCCTGTGGCAGGTTCCAGGCGTGTGGGTGACGGCTTCGGGCTATGCCGGCGGCCATACGCCGAACCCCACCTATCAGGAGACGTGCACGGGCATGACCGGCCATGCGGAAGTCGTCATGGTGGTTTATGACCCGAAAGAAGTCTCGTTCGAAGACTTGCTGAAGGTCTTCTGGGAGAGCCATGACCCTACCCAGGGGATGCGCCAGGGCAACGATGTCGGCACGACTTACCGCTCGGCCATCTACGCGACCACAAAGGCGCAACTGGAAGCGGCGCTCGCCTCGAAGGAAGCCTATGAGGCGGCACTGAGGAAGGCCGGGCGCGGCAAGGTCACGACCGAGATCCGCATGGCTCCGACCTTCTATTTCGCCGAGGATTACCATCAGCAATATCTGGCGAAGAATCCCAATGGCTATTGCGGCCTGCAGGGGACGGGCGTTTCCTGCGCCATTCCTTCCGTGGCCGCCACGGCCTGAGAGAGGACCCGACGAGCGTTTCCGTTGAAAACGTGATGCGATGAAATGATTCGGATCACGTGCGTGTTTTCTTTGTTTGAGCATGATCTTTTTGGAAAACCGGCATCCACTTTTCCGGAACAAGCTCCAGCTCAAAATTCCACGTGAATTTTGCTTCCTCTCGTGTCAAAGTGCCTCCGGAGTAGGGGGCAACGCCTCCCTGCCATGCGCCGTGCGGGGGAAATTGCACGGCGCGTCTTGAAAAAGAACCGACAGGGTGTGGATCAATGAAGCGTTTTCTTCTCGGCCTCATGGCCGCTACTGTGTTGTCCGTTCCCGCCTTCGCGGCGGACATCAAGCCGGCCATCATCTACGATCTCGGCGGGAAATTCGATAAATCCTTCAACGAGGCGGCCTATCATGGCGCCGAAAAGTTCAAGAAGGACACCGGCATCGCCTACCGCGATTTCGAGATCCAGAATGATACCCAGCGCGAGCAGGCGCTGACGAAGTTCGCCGAAGACGGCAACAATCCGATCATCGTCATGAGCTTCTCATTCGAGCAGGCCTTGAAGAAGGTGGCGCCGAAATTCCCGAAGACGGAGTTTGGCATCGTCGACACCGTCGTCGATCTGCCCAATGTCCGCTCGATCGTCTTCAAGGAGAATGAAGGCTCCTATCTGGTCGGCGTCATGGCGGCGATGGCCTCCAAGACGGGTACTGTCGGTTTTGTCGGCGGGATGGACGTGCCGCTGATCCGCAAGTTTGCCTGCGGCTATGTCGGGGGCGTCAAGGCGACGAAGGCGGAGGACAAGGTCATCCAGAACATGACCGGCGATACGCCGGCGGCATGGAACGACCCGACCAAGGGCGGCGAGATCGCGCGCTCCCAGATCGACCAGGGCGCCGACGTGGTCTACGCCGCCGCCGGCGGTACGGGTGTCGGCGTGCTGCAGGCGGTCGCCGACAAGGGCAAGCTCGCTATCGGCGTCGATTCCAATCAGAACGGCCTTCAGCCCGGCCATGTGTTGACATCGATGGTCAAGCGCGTCGACGTCGCGGTCTATAATGCCTTCATGGACGCCAAGAACGGACATTACACCTTCGGCGTCGACAATCTCGGCCTGAAGGAAAATGGCGTCGGCTACGCCATGGACGAGAACAACAAATCGCTGGTGACTCCCGAAATGCTGAAGGCCGTCGAGAAGGCAAAGGCCGATATCATTTCAGGCAAAATCAAGGTCCATAACTACATGGCGGATAATTCCTGCCCGTATTGATCAGGCTAAAACGCGTCCAGGCGCTATGGGCGCCTGGGCCTTTCTCAACCTTGCAATACAGCTTCGGTGATCTCGTCGACGATCCCCTTCTGCCATTCTTCCAGGCGCGCGTTGGGCTGCTGATAGGCGAGGCGCGGCGAAAAGGGGTCGGCAGCCGCGATGCTCGAATTCGCGAGCGTAGCGATCACCGCATGGCCGCAAAACGGCACATGCGCCTCTGAATAGCCGCCCTCGTGAACGAGGAGCAGCCTGCCGCCGCAGAGATCGTCCGCTGCGGCTTTGGCCATATGGGTCATCGCGGCAAATGTCTCCGACGTCGCCAGCATTCTGGATAGCGGATCGACGCCCGACGCGTCGTAGCCGCAGGCGACGACAATCGCGTCCGGATGATATCGGCTGAGGGCAGGGAGGACGATCCTCTCGAAGGCGTGAATATAGGCCGCGTGGCCAGCGCCAGGCGGCAGTGGGACGTTGATATTATATCCTTCGCCCTTGCCCGAGCCACGGGCCCCGACCGCGCCCGAATCGCGCGGATAGTTGTTTTCCTGATGCAGCGAAATCGTGAGCACGTCGGAGCGCTCGTAGAAAATCGCTTCCGTTCCGTTTCCGTGATGCACGTCCCAATCAACCACGGCGAGGCGTCCGGCGCGCTTCTCCGCGAGGGCAGCCTCGATGGCGATTGCGATATTGGCGAGCAGGCAAAAGCCCATCGGCTTTGCCGGCAGGCAGTGATGGCCAGGCGGGCGGGAGAGGGCATAGGCATTTGCCTGCTCACCCGACAGGACGCCCCGCAATGCCGCGATGGCGAGCCCGGCGGAAAGAGCGGCGAGTTCATAGCCGCCGCGCCCAAAGGGCGTCCTTTCACCCAGTTCGCCGCCGCCGGCGTCGCTCAGTCTTTTGAACTCGCTGAGATAATCTCGCGGATGGACCCGCAGCAATTCTTCTTCGCTTGCCGCGGGCGCGGAAGAGACGGCGAGTTCCCTGATGAGCCCGGTGACTTCCAGGAGATTTTTCAACCGGCGCTTGGTTTCGGGGCTTTCCGGCAAGCCGCCGGCCGCAAGCGGCTGGACCAGACCGCCGACCGGCGCGAGAAAGGCGTAATTTCCGCCGGAGTGCCAGAAACATCTTTCGTCCCACCAAAAGCCTGTCCGCAACGCCTGACCTGTCATCCTGTCCTTCTCCCTGACCTGGCGGACGATGCCCGTGGGCCTTCCGTCTGCTCGATTCCACGAGAATGGCATGGGGCCGCGACCACATGCACCCTCGGAGGCGCCTATGGCGCGAGGCGTCTCGCCGCCGTTTCGGCGATCGCTTCCGCCAAATTCATTCGCCAGCAGCTCTGGCAATAGGCGCGGAAGTCGAAACAGGGCAAGCCCGGACAGACTTCGAATTCGATCATATGGACCGTATCGTCCGGCTCGACCCGAAAATCGATCGAGAAGACATCCCTAAGCCCCAGCCCCTTCATCAGACCGGCAGCGACGTTGCGCATGGCCGTATCGGCGGCGGGCTGGGCGTCGCGTACCATCTGCAGTGCGGGGATCGCTTGTCGGCCGGCGGCGATCGCGGCCAGCCCGGTGTCGCCATAAAGCGCAAGGCTGTCGGACATGGTCTGGAAATCCGCGCCTGAATCGACGAGGAAGACGCCCAGCGTTTCAATGCCGGCGTCGGGCGCAACGGCGAGAAAGCTCGCACGCACGTTCCGGCCGGGCACATAGGCCTGTACGATCGCATCGTCCCGATACGCCGCATGAATGCGGCGGCTGAGGTCGAGCGCTTCGCGTTGGCGGCCACAACGCGACTCCGGCCAGATGCCGATCTTGGAGCCGAGGCGGTTCGGCTTGACGAAATAGCCGGCTGGCGCGTGCGGCGGCGGCACGATCCATTCGCCGTTCCGCGCGATGCCGGCGGCCGGAACAGACATGCCGAGCGCCCGCAAGACGCTTCCGGAGCGGAACTTGTCCTGACAAAGCGCGAAGAGGGAATCGTCCGAACCGATCATCTTCAACCCATGAAGCCTGGCCAGCGCCGGAGCGACGCTGCCGCGGTAATATGCGACGCCATCGGTGAGCGTCCATATGAGCGAGGCGGCAGGGTCGCAATCACCGAAAATGCGCGGCGCATCGTCGAGGCGCACCGGACGAAATCCGATGCCGCGCACCCGGCACGCTTCGGCAATAGCGTCGAATTCCGGCGCGATGTCGGTTGATTGCGCGAGATAGGAGGTGATCTCCAGCGCATGATCCGGAGTAAATCCGTCGGCAAGCAATCTTTGCCGGCAATCCGCCTCCGCTTCATAAACAAGGATCAGTTCGGGTTGTCCCGCCATCGATTTTTCCGGTTTCACGCGCCCGTCTCGCGGCGATAGCGATTCATCCGGTCCCTTGCCGCTTCAGGGCGCAGCATGGCGCCGTGGCCGGGACAGGCCAATGAGAAAGCGACCTCCGCGAGGCGCTGGTGCGACAGGAGGAGCGCTTCGCGGTCGGCGCCGGGAATGTCGTCGTAAATATGCCCGTCATGAAGGACGTCGGCGGGAAACAGGAAGCCGGTGCTGTCATCGAGGACGCTGAGCGATCCCGGCGAATGGCCGGGCGTGTGGAAAATCGTAAGTGTGCGGCCGCCGAGTTCGATCCTGTCCCCATCCGAACTGAAATGGTCAAGGGGGCATGCCTCCTGGAAAATGGATGAGGGCTCCAATAGCCCCCCGCTTTCCAGCACCGGCCTTCCATTGAGATAGGGAAGAGCCTGCGTCGCATGGGGCTCGGGATCGGCGAAAATTGTCGCTTCAGCCGCATGCCCGTAACGTTCCACCGCCAGATGCGAGAGGCCGAGGTGATCGAAATGGCTGTGGCTTGCGATCGAGATGAGCGGCTTTGAGGATGGCGGCCGTGCAGCATCGATGTTCGGCGCAAGGCCCCAGCCACCATCGATCAGGCAATCGCGATCATTCCCCTCGATCAGATAGAAATAGCTTCTCTCGTCGGGAGCGACGACCTGCTCCGAAAGCCGTGTCACGCCGTTTCCCAGCGGTTTGGCGATCAGCTTTCCGGCATCGCGAAGGACGGGCCATCGCACCTTCCGGCCGTTTTTTTTACCGGTCACGACACGCTCCATTGAGTCTCTACGACGTGCTCCATTCCTCCGGCGAATATTGCGTTCACGCGTCTTCGGGACCAGCGATTTTGATTGCCGATTGCCGATTCAAATCTGCCGCTGGTCAGCCGCGCGCCGCGGATCGGAGCAGCAGGGCGGTGTCGATGGCATTGGCCGGCTTGCCGAACAGATACCCTTGGCCGCCGCCGCAACCGAAATCGATCAGGCGCATGGCTTGGCCTTCCTCCTCAATGCCTTCGGCAACCACATCCATCCCGAGGCCTTCGCACATTGCCAGGATCGCGCGGATGATATGTTGCGACGGTTTGTCGTGCAGGATCGAGGTCACGAAGGCGCGATCGATCTTGAGCTTGTCGAAGCGGATCTCGCGCAGCCGCCCGAGGCTCGACTGGCCGGTGCCGAAATCGTCGAGCGAGATTCGGATGCCGGCTCCGCGCATATCGTTCAATATCTTCTCCGCGGAAACCGGATCGGTCATCAGGCTCGTTTCCGTGATCTCCGCCTCAAAGCGGTGGGGATCGAAACCGGCCTGGTGAAGGGTCGCCAGGACGTTCAACCCGGTATTCTGATCCACAAGTTCGGTGGGCGAGAGATTGAACGACAGGAACAGATGCTTCGGCCAGTCGCGCGCCGCCTCGACGGCTCTCCGCAGCACGAGCTGCGTCAGCTGGCTGATAATGCCGCGTTCTTCCGCGATCGGGATGAAGACGCTCGGAGGAACGGCGCCCAGATCCGGATCCGTCCATCTGGCAAGCGCCTCGAATCCGAGAATGCGCCTGCTGCGAAGATCGACGATCGGTTGGAAGAACGGCTCCACCTCGCCAGCCGAAACGGCGCGCCTCAGCGCCTGCTCGACATGAGTGACGCGTTTTGCCGCCTCTTCCATCTCCTGCGTATAGACGACCACGCGTCCCCGCCCGGAAGCCTTGGCGTGATAAAGAGCCGTTTCCGCCCTGTCGACGAGAAGTTCCGTCGTCTCGTCACCCGAATAGAAGAGCGAGCAGCCGGCCGAGGCGGAAAGCCGCGCCGCGCGCGCGCCAAGATCGTAGGGCGCCGACAACACCTCGATCAGTGTCCTGGCCTTCTGTGCGGCTGCGTCCTCGCTGAAAACCATGGGAAGAAGGAAGGCGAATTCGTCAGCGCCGAACCGCACCACATAGGAATGGGCATCCATTGCCGCCCTAAGCCGCATAGCGGCCTGCAGAAGGATCTCGTCGCCGGCGCCGCGCCCGAACAGATCGTTGATTGGTTTGAAGCCGTCGAGATCGATGATTCCGACCGCGAAGGGCGCCGGGTCCTCGGCACGATCGCTGATCAGCCGCGCGATCTTGCTGAAGAAGCGGCGTTGATTTCCCAGTCCCGTCAGAGGATCGGTGAACACCAGGTCCGGATACGCCCCATCCTGCCCGGTGCCGAACAGCATCTGCATCGGCGTCCCTGCTTTTTTTGCCCCCGCAAAACGGATGCATGCAAAAGGTTTAGGAATGGTGTCACGGCGCGCGCGTTTCAGTCCGTCGCCGGCCTTTTCATTGGACCAGATCTTGCGCGCGATGGAGCCTCGTCGGTGGATCCGTTCTGACTGGGGGCTCCTTGATATCGCCGATTGGCAGGAGGACGCTGAAAAGCTATTTCTTCCCGGCAGCCTCGATTTCGGAGACCTTCCATGCCGCTCGCCGTCGCCATCCAGATGGATCATGTGTCCACTATCCATATCAAAGGCGACACGACCTTCGCGCTGGCGCTCGAAGCGCAGCGACGGGGCCACAAGCTTTTCCACTATACGCCCGACCGCCTGTCGCAGGTCGGCGGCCGGGTTTTCGCACGCGTCGAAAGCCTTGAGGTCAAGGATGAAGCGGGCGCGCATTACAGGCTGGGCGAACCGGCGCGCACCGACCTGTCGGAGATGGATGTCGTGCTGCTCAGGCAGGATCCTCCCTTCGACATGAACTACATCACGACCACGCATATCCTCGAGCGCATCCATCCGAAGACGCTTGTCGTCAACGACCCTGCCTGGGTGAGGAACAGCCCGGAAAAGATATTCGTCACCGAATTTCCCGACCTCATGCCGGAGACGCTGATCACCAAGGACCCTGAAGAGGTCGCCGCCTTCCGCCGGCAATATGGGGATATCATCATCAAGCCGCTCTACGGCAATGGCGGCGCCGGCGTGTTCCATATGGCGGAAGCCGACCGCAACCTCTCCTCCCTGCTCGAGATGTTCAGCCAGCTCTTCCGCGAGCCTTTCATCGTCCAGCGCTACCTGAAGGAGGTTCGCGGAGGGGACAAGCGCATCATCTTGATAGACGGGGAGCCGGCCGGCGCTGTCAACCGTGTTCCGGCGGAGCATGATTCCCGCTCCAACATGCATGTCGGCGGCCGCGCCGAGCCGAGTGAACTGACGGACCGGGAGCGCGAGATATGCGCCCGCATTGGCCCGTCCCTGAAGCAAAGAGGTTTCATCCTGGTCGGCATCGACGTGATCGGCGATTATCTCACTGAAATCAACGTCACCTCGCCGACCGGCATCCGCGAGATCAAGCGGTTCGGCGGGCCTGATGGCGCCGCGCTTTTCTGGGATGCGGTGGAAGCGAAACGGGGCGTCTGAAGCGGTCCGGCGAGGAGTATTCCGTTGCGCCGGGAACATTCGTTCCGATCATACAACCCGGCGCAACCCCGCTGCACGCGAAAGCTTCATTTGTTCCTGTATTGTTCTTGAATTCGGCTGCAATCTGTGCTTGTCTCTCCCGGGGAATGGATCTGTCCGGAGGGGCGGCATGGTTTCGCACATACATACGGTGGCCTTTCAGGGCATAGATGCCGTTCCGGTCGATGTGCAGGTGATGGTCGCTCCCGGCAAGACGGGCATGCAGATCGTCGGACTTCCCGACAAGGCGGTGGCGGAAAGCCGGGAGCGGGTGCAGGCGGCGCTTCATGCCTCCGGTCTGTCGATGCCGGCAAAGAAGGTGACGGTCAATCTCGCCCCCGCCGATCTGCCGAAGGAGGGCAGTCATTACGATCTGCCGATCGCGCTTGGGCTGATGGCCGCGCTCGGTGCGGTTCCGGGCGATGCGCTCGACGAGTTTGTCGTGCTCGGCGAGCTTTCGCTGGACGGGACGATCGCGCCTGTCGCTGGCGCTCTGCCCGCTGCGATCGGTGCGAACACGCTGGGGAAGGGGCTGATCTGCCCGCACGCATCCGGGCCGGAAGCGGCTTGGGCGGGCGAAGCGGTCGAGATTCTCGCGCCGCGCAGCCTGATCGCTATCGCCAATCATTTCCGCGGTACGCAAATCCTGTCACGGCCCGAGGCTCGCGTGCAATCGCCGGCGAGCGGTTTGCCGGATATGGCCGACATCAAAGGGCAGGAAAGCGCGCGCCGTGCGCTGGAAGTCGCGGCGGCAGGCGGACATAATCTTCTGATGGTCGGGCCGCCGGGCTCGGGCAAATCGATGCTGGCCCAGCGCTTGCCTTCGATCCTGCCGCCGCTTTCGACGCGCGAGCTTCTGGAAGTCTCCATGGTCGCTTCGCTGGCCGGGGAACTCGCCGGTGGAAAGCTGTCGGACCGCCGGCCCTTCCGCGCCCCGCATCATTCCGCCTCCATGGCGGCGATGGTCGGGGGCGGCCTGCGCATCAAGCCCGGTGAAGTCTCGCTCGCGCATAATGGCGTGCTTTTTCTGGACGAACTGCCGGAGTTCACGCCGCAGGCGCTCGATTCGCTGCGTCAGCCGCTCGAAGCCGGCGAATGCGTCATCGCTCGCGCCAATCATCGCGTTTCCTATCCAGCCCGCATCCAATTGGTCGCCGCCATGAACCCCTGCCGCTGCGGGATGGCCGGCGAGCCTGGGCATCGCTGCGCCCGCGGCCCACGCTGCCAGAGCGAATATCAGGCGCGCATCTCCGGGCCTTTGCTCGACCGCATCGACATTCGCGTCGACGTACCCGCGGTTTCGGCGAGTGATCTGATCCGTCCGGCGAAATCGGAGGCGAGCGCCGCGATCGCCGAACGGGTAGCCTTTGCACGCGCTATCCAAGCGGAACGATACGAACGCCTGGCGGCCGGCCCAGCCCTGACCAACGCCCATTGCGCGACGGCGCTGATCGAGCAGGTGTCCGTTCCCGACAAGGCGGGGCTCGCCCTCCTGCACGACGCTAGCGAGAAGCTTGGCTTTTCCGCCCGCGCCTATCACCGCGTCCTGCGCGTCGCACGCACGCTTGCGGACCTCGACGGCGAGGAAAAGGTTGGACGCCTGCACCTTGCCGAGGCGATCTCTTACCGCATGCCGGGCGAAAGGCTGGCGCAGGCGGCTTAGAGCATGATTCGGAAAAGTGGGTACCGGTTTTCCGAAAAGATCATGCTCCAGTAGAGCGCTTCCAGCAAAGGTGCGCAGCGGTCTTGTGTCCGGGATTGCGAAAAAAACGCAAGGAACGTGGAAAACGAGAAGAAACTCCGCAACATCGTGCTCAAGAATGGAAGGAGCATAATCCGGAAGGTCGGCGGCGGCTTGCCGGAAAGGCCCACGTTCGCATCGGCCTGAAGCCTCAGAAGATTTGGGCAGGCAGGAAACGGGATGTGTCATAGCATTGCGCTGCCTTATCAAGGGCGGAGCAACCGCAACGGCGAAAGACATCGCGTATGACCATCCTTCTATCTGTTCGCCGCGCTCGGCCTCGGCGCGATCATCTCCATGCAGCCGGCTATCAACGCCCATATGGCGTTCCGGTTGGGGAGCCCGCTTGCCGCCGCCACCTGTTCGATCGTCATCAGCCTTCTGATGGTCGCCGTCGTATGGGCGACGCTCGGCCGCGTCCCGACAGGTTGGTCAAAGCTGCTGTCGCTGCCATGGTGGGTGCTCATCGGAGGCGCCGCCGGCGCGCTCTTCGTCCTTGGCGGCATCATGGTCGTCCCGAGGCTTGGCGTGGCGGCGTTCTTCACCTGTGTCGTCCTGGGCCAAGTACTTGGCGCCGCAATCCTCGATCAGCTGGGCGCGTTTGGCTTGGAGGCACAGCCGCTCGGCTGGACAAGGGCGCTCGGCATCCTGCTTGTCGTCGCGGGGGCCGCGATGACCCAGATGCAACGCTTGCTATGACGGAACGCGCGTGTTGTCCAACAAGCTTTCCGAAGCGAGGCGACCTAATCGACCGCGCCCACCAGCGTCGTCTGACCCTCGCGGATCGTGACCCACCGCCCGGTGTCGTCGGTCGCCTGCCGTTTCAGGTAGCGATAGGGCGTGCTGGTCCAGGGCTTCACCTCGTTGGTCAGATTGTCGAGGATATAGTCCCCCCGGTTCGTCCGAACCGTCAGCACGGCGTGCCCTTCGCCATCCCTCTTTTTGACAACGGTGATGAGCAGATCGGACAGGGAAATCCCCTCGCGCATCAATTCGCGCCGTTTTTCGAGGACGTAGTCCTCGCAATCGCCGAACCCGTCATCAGGATAGGCCCAGACTTCGTCCTTGCCGTAATGGTCCATATCGCTCATCGGCTTCACCTTCCGGTTCACCGTGTCGTTGACCTCGACGATTTCCTGCCAGACCTTTGTAGAAACCTGCAGCGGCCGCAGGTCCGACGGGTGGATATTGCACTCGTCCTGATGGAGTTTGCAAAAATCATAGTGACCGATCGGCTGGGAGGTCAGCCCTCCCGTCACCATTGTCGCGCTCGCGACGGCGTCCGTCACGTTCCAGGCCACCGCGATAAGGCCGAGCACGGCTATATTGCGCAGCGTGGTGCCGCCAGCCGATCGGGATGCAGTCATTTCGCCGGTTCCCCAACGCCCTGTTCACGAAATATTAAGAAAACGTTAAAGGCGCGGGCGGGCCGGAGTCAATCAGGGCGGCGGCGCGAAATCCACATTGGTCGGCCGGCGTGGTAAAAATGCCATTGTGGCGATCGCTTGCGCCGCTTTACGACGCCTGCAACGTGCTTCTGAGGGCCATAGAAGTTGCGGGCGATGTGAAGGATGCCACCAAATAGACGCTGCCTTTGCAAGAGCGTTGGCCATGAAGTCGCTGCAGGGCGATACCCCTGTAGCCAATCTGAACATGAAGGGCTCTAAAGCAGCTTGTCCGGCGTGATCGGCAGTTCGCGGACGCGCTTGCCCGTGGCGTGGAAGACAGCGTTTCCGATCGCCGCCGCGACGCCGACGATGGCGATCTCGCCAAGGCCCTTCACGCCAAGCGGGTTCACATGCGGATCGTGCTCTTCGACGAAGGTCACGTCCATGATGGCCGGCGCGTCGGCATGGACCGGAACCGCATACTCGGCGAAGTTGGCGTTGGTGACGCGCCCGTTGCGGGGATCGACGACGGAGTGCTCCATCAGCGCCATGCCGATTTCGCCAATCATGCCGCCGATGCGCTGGCTGCGGCTCGTCTTCGGATTGACGATGCGGCCGGCTCCATAGGCGCCGACGATGCGCCGCACGCGCGTTTCGCAGAGGTCCGGATCGACGGCGACTTCCGCGAACACCGCCCCGAAGGCGTGCATGGAGAAGCGCTTGCTTGCATCCCCCGGCTTGGAGTCCACCGAAGCCTCGACCGGCTCGCCGATGCGATCCATGGCCTCGGCAAGATCATTCGCCCCGCCGCGCGCGAGCGCCTCCTCGCGCGCCTTGCGGCAGGCCGCCTGCACGGGCGCTGCCGACGCTCAGGAGCGCATACAGGTTGGTGTTGCTGGAATGGACCTTGGACTCTGTTGCCAGCCGCAGCAGTAGGAGCAATTGGGAAGGCGGGACGTGCCGCGCCAGTTTCCTCGCCATCTGGGGCGCGAGACCGCCGACAACGAGCTTGTAACGCGCCTTCCAACCATGCTGATGCTCACGCGGCGCGTCAACAGAAAACGCTTGCTCCATGGAATGGGAGCACCGGCCGGGGAGAATCGTGCAGAATCGGCGCGGCCTGATGTGAATACCTGAGCTACGAGCAATTCGTAAACGAAGAGCCGCCGAAACTGGTTGTCGTACAGCTAATCGACGCCCTGTAGGGTTGCATCTGATAGACAGGCGGGGGTGGATTATAGGCCGGCTGAGGGTAGTACGCTTGAGGCGGGTTGGCCGGCGCAGCGGGGAAATTACCGCTCTGCATTCCTGCGGCGGCCATGAGAACGCGGCGCCTCTCGTTGATGCCGGTCTGCATACACTTCGCGAAGGCATCCGTTCCCGCTTTAAACCCGTAGTCGGAGCAGTTCCGCCTTTGGTTGGCGAGGATTTGCTCCCGAGAAGTCTGCTGGTTGACAGCCACGCAACCTGAAAGCATCCCTGCACCGAAGATTAGCGCCGAGCATATTAGGATGTGCCGAACAGGAGTGCGAAGGTTTTCCTTTTTCATGGGCGCCCACCAAATACCTTGAGCCTTCCGTATACGATCAAGGCCTGAAAACTCGGGAAACGAACGTAGTAAATAGGGCGTTGCGGACAGCTGCTCAGTCCAGCACGCGGTTCCTGCATTGGCGCGGCGTTGTTGCTGGGTGTCCAAGCAGCTTGGCTTCGGAATTAACATGGATAGGGGCAACTATGTTGCAAAGGTCCGATTCTGACTCTGGTTCGGAAACGGTCTATAGCGCAGCCTACCGCAACCTGACTCCCCCTCCGGGTATCCGTCCCCGTCATCTCGGCCGCGCGGCAACGCGGCTATCGAGCCGCTATCGTTGTTTGCGGGAGATGTATTGCAAGCGCGTCGGGCGAGCGCAGACGGCGCGGCTCTGCGCACGGACGACAGCGTGCCCCGGTGCTTGCTATGTGATTGCTGGCGACCGAAGCAGGAACAAACGGTCGCCCGAAACTATATTTAGTTATTGAAATCATTGGCGCACCCGGCGAGATTCGAACTCACGACCTCTGCCTTCGGAGGGCAGCGCTCTATCCAGCTGAGCTACGGGTGCATCGAAGCGAAACCGCTCCGCTCGCGGCGATCCGCAGAGCCTGAGCTTC
>JBQCEL010000106.1:0-12529 GCA_051960255.1 Rhizobiaceae bacterium | reverse complement strand
GGACGCTATTGGCGGGTGACGATCGCCGCGCGGCGATCTACGAACATCGAAACGAAAAGACGGTCATCGAAGCCGAAAGTGTTGCCTGATCGATTTGGGGAGACGTCATGCGCCGCCTTGCAGTCCTGATTGCCCTGTTCGTCCCGTTTTCGGGAACGATCGTCCTGAACCCCTTGCCCGCTGCTGCCTATTCCTATGCGGCGGCCGGAGCCGAACCGCTGCTCGACGGCCGTGAAGCGCTTTTCTCGGCCGTTTCGGCGGGAAATTGGGACGCGGCGCAGAAGGCGATCGAAAAACTCAAGCCGGAATTCGATTATCTGGACACGCATGAGCAACCGGGCATCAAAAAGGCTTTTGCCGATGCGATCGCCGCCAAGGACGCGGCCAAGGTCAAGGCCGCTTTCGTTCTTGCAGCGTCCGCCGAGATCGAGCGCCGCATCAATGGCGCGCGCGATAATCTGAAAAATTACCAGACGGCGAAGGCTTTGATCGTAAAGGCACAACATTTCTACACGGCAATTGCCGGTGATCTGCCGCCCGATGTGAGCAAGACCGTCTCGACCAACCTGCAAAAGGCGCTTGACGCCCTCGGCAATCCGGGCGTCTTCGGTGTCGGCGCGAAGAAACCTGATCCGGCTGCCTTTGCGGAGGCGCGCTCGGCGGTACTGAAGGCGCTCGGACGCCCGAATTGAGGCAGAACGGCTCGATGCGACAAGCGACCGCAACCGCAACGGGCTCTATCGTAAATGGCGCGCGATATGGATTTACGTCAGCCCTGTTCGCCTGCCTTGTGCTTTACGCAATGGTTGCTCTCTGGCTGGCATGGCATCCGGTCGCTCTTTCCTCGGATGACGCGCTGTTCTTCACCCATGCGCTGACGCGCTTCAGCGTGCTCGATTTCTCGCCACAATTTCCCGGCTATCCGGGCTTCGTTGCGCTTGGCCGTCTCGCGCTTTCCATCTCCCACGATCCGCTCGACGCGCTTGGGCTGACGACGCTGCTCATCGCGCTTGCCCTGCCGCCGATGGCGGGGCTGGTCGCCTGGCGCGCGACAGGCAAAAGATGGCGGGCGCTTCTCGCCTTCCTGCTAGTGCTCGCCTGTCCGCTCCTGCCTGATATGGCGCTCAGCCTCCTCTCCGACGGATCGGGCATTCTCTTTTTGCTTGTTTTCCTCGCCCTGCTGCCTCGAAGCCACAGGACTATCGCGTTTAAAGCTCGACCCCCACTCCGATCGGCTTCGCCGACCACCTCTCCCCCGCTCGACGGGGGAGAGGAAACGCTGGCCGCAAGGCGTGGCGCCCTTCCTCTCCCCCACGAATGTGGGGGAGAGGGGGCGCGCGAAGCGCGACGGAGTGGGGGAAATTTCGTCATTATGTTCATGGCGGGCGCCGCGCTTGCATGCGCCGGCGCCTGTCGTCCCTCGGATGCGGTCCTGCTCGGCGCGGCATTGATCGGCGCATTGATAACGACGCCGCGAATTTGGAAGCCACTCTTGCTTGGCGTGCTGGCGGTGGCCATTCCGGTCATTGCGGTGATATTCGCGCTCGAAGGAACGCTCTATTTCCAGGAAGGCCTGCGCTTCTTCATCGGCAATGCGACATTATGGGGAAACACGCCCTTTGCCGCCAAGCCTCAGCACGACAACTGGTTCATTGCCATCACCGCGCTGCCTGGCAGTCCGCTTCTTGTCGGCCTTGCCGCTCTTTCAGCCTTCGTCGCTGTCTGGCGATCCCGCATTTCGCCGACCGCATACGCCGCGGCTTTCGCGCTTCTCGGCCATGCATTGTGGATAGCGGCCTTTCAGAATCCCGACCATTTGCGCCACCTCGCGCCGATCATGGTCCTCGGCGGATTGCTGCTCGCGATGATCCGATTGCCAAACCCGGGACAAATGCCCTTTCTCGCCGCCGCGCTCTATGGCCTGGCGGAGCTTTATTGCCTCGGCCGAACAACAGACTTCCATGCCGGCCGCCTGCCGCCGCTTGCCCAAGCGGTCGCCTTTCTACGTGAGAAGTCGAAGCCGGCCGTCGCCACCAACAATGGCGTCTTCACGCTCCGCGCTCTCCTGCCCCGAAGTCACATTTATGACATGCATTATTCGGCCGATGCGCGCCTTGGCCTCGCTATGGCGAAGGGGCCGGCCTATCGGCTGACGACCACGCCGCCGCCTGCGAGTGGAAAGTCCGTCATGATCTTCCCCGGCCGCTTCGCCGGGGAAGAAACGATGTGGCTCGTGTCGGGAAACAGCCCGGCCGATTGACGGTCCTTGCTCGGATCAGCTCTCCAACCAGACGTGTTCCAAATCCATCTCGAAGGTCGGGTGAACGGCGTAGTTCTTCACCTTCTTGTTCATGTGGCTGAACACCTTCTGCCAGAAAGGCTGGATGATGACGCCTGAATCCTGGAGGATCTGCTCCAGATCCTTCATGACCTCGCGCCTCTTGTCCACATTGCTGATCGAAAGCGCCTGCTTCAGCTTGGCGTCGAAATCGGGATTCGAATAGCCGGTCTCGTTCCAGGCGCCGCCGGTCGTATAGCCCAGCGTCAGGCATTGGACGCCAAGCGGACGCATGTACCAGATAGTCATGGAATAGGGATATTTCGTCCAGTCGTTCCAGAAGGTCGAGCCCGGGAGGACAGTGCGCTTGACCTTGAAGCCGGCCTCGCGGAGCTGGGCGGCGATCGCATCGCCGGTATTCTTCTGCCAATTGTCGTCGACGGTGATCAGCTCATGCTCGAAATCCATCTGGCCCGCTTCGGTCATCAGTTTCTTGGCGCCCTCGATATCCCTCTTTTTCTTGGGCAGGGGATAGTAGGCCGGATGGATCGGGCTGACATGGTGGTTTTCGCCGACCGTGCCGCGGCCGCTATAGCCGATCTGGAGCACCGTATTGTTATCGACCGCCATTTGCAGCGCGTTGCGCACCTTTTGATCGCCGTAGGGCTTGGCAGCGATATGCGTGCGCGCGACCAGCGTCGTCGCGGTATCGGCTTCCGTCTTGACGAGATTCATCTTGTCGAGGATGGCGATGAAATCAGGCGGCGTCTCGAGATTGAGGTCGATTTCGCCTGAATCAAAGGCGTTCACTGTCGCCGAAAAATCGGTGCCGTAGTCGATGAACTGGACGCCGTCGAGGGGCGCTTCGCCACCCCACCACTTGCCGTGTTCCCGGCGCTTGACGACAGCCTTGGAGCCGACCGCATAGGAGACCAGCTCGAATGCTCCCGTGCCGATCGGCTTGGCGATCGGATCGCCGCCATCCTTCTCGAAATCGCGATGGACGATGAGCCCAGGATAGTCGGTGAAATTGGCGATGAGCGAAATGTCGGGATCGGAGAGCTTCAGCTTGACCGTATGGTCATCGACCTTGGTGATCGCCCCTTCCCTCGCCTTGCCGGTTTTGGCGTCGGTCAACCCCCCGACACGCGCGGCCATCGAATTCCCCGGCGCCTTCTTCTCGCACCAGCGCGTCAGATTGTAGACGACGTCATCGGCGTTGAAGGCGTCGCCATTGTTCCAGGTGACGCCCTTGCGCAGATGCAGCGTATACCCGGTCGCATCTTCGCTTATGTCCCAGCTTTCGAGCAGTGTCGGCTCGAACGTGAAATGGCGCGTATAGCGCACCAGCGGCTCGAGCCAGCAGCGCGAGATGTTCGCAAGCTCCACCCAGTCATAGGTGCGCGGGTCCTTCTGGGCCTTTACCGGCATCGCCACGTGGAGCGTACCGCCCTTCTTTACAGCTTCTTCCGCTGCGGAAGCGGGCGCGGGAAGGCCAATCATATTGTAGGCGAACGCCGTTGATGCACCGAACAGGCTTGCTAGGGTCAGGAACTCGCGCCGGTCCATCCGGCCTTCGCGCGCCTCTTTCGCCATGGTTTTTATGGCGCCCGGCACCTGATTGCCGTTGCTTCTGTAGAATCGCATTTGCTCCTCCTTCTTTGTTCCCGGTTATGGTTAGGCGAATGTCGATTTAGCGCTTGGCAGGTCCTCACACTCTCATGGCAAATCGCATGCCGTCATAGATCGCCGCATGGATGTTGCGGGAGGAAACGGCGTCACCGATACGCAAAAGGTCGAAGCCGGCATCCGGCCGCTTCCGCGGAAAGATCGACCCCTCCGAAACAAGTGCCTCGTAATCGATGGCGCCGTCATTCCTCGATAGCGGCTTCAGCGTGAAATAAAGCTCGTCGAGCGGTAGCGTGCCGTGCTCCATTACCACCTGATCGACGCGCCGTTCCTCATGCCAGCCTTTCGCGAAATCCGACGATAGCGTCGCGACAAGCTGGTTGCCCTCGCGGCGGATAGCCGTAACGCGCGTGTTGATGGTGATCCTGGCACCCTGTTCATGAAAGGCCTTCACGTAGGGAACGTGGTTCATGCCACCCATTTCCGGCGCGAAGAAACGCTCCGGCGAGACGAGTTCCAGACGCGAACCGGCGTTGGCGATCATTTCCGCCGCACTCATGCCGGAATGGCCGCCATTATCGTCGTAAAGCAGCACGTTCTCGGCCGGTTTCACCGCACCGGAGATTACGTCCCAGGTTGAAACGGCGAGACGATCGCCGTCTTCCAGTGGTGGGTTGTTAGGCAGGCCGCCCGTCGCGACGATCACCACATCCGGATCGAGGGCGGTCACATCGTCCTTTTCCGCCCAGAGGCCATAGCGCAATTCGACGCCGAGATGGTCCAGTTCCGCCAGCCGCCAGTCGACGATGCCGATCAGTTCTCTTCGGCGCGGGTTGAGCGCGGCGAGCCTGACCTGCCCGCCGGCCTCGTTCGATGCTTCCAGCACCGTCACCGAATGGCCGCGCTCGGCCGCGACGCGTGCCGCTTCGAGGCCGGCCGCGCCGGCGCCGACGACGACCACCTTCTTCGCCGGCCCGTCGCTGCGCCGGATAATATGCGGCATCGACGCTTCCCGGCCGGTGGAAGCATTATGGATGCAGAGCGCCTCGCCGCCCTCATAGATGCGGTCGAGACAGTAGGTCGCGCCGACGCAGGGTCGGATCCGGTGCTCCTCGCCGGCCATCACCTTCCGGACGATATGCGGGTCGGCGATATGCGGCCGGGTCATGCCGACCATGTCGAGCTTTCCCTCGGCGATGGCATGCCGCGCCGTCGCCACGTCGGAAATGCGCGCGGCGTGGAAGACTGGAAATTTCGTCGCGGCGCGTACCTCGCCGGCAAAATCGAGATGCGGCGCGGAGCGCATGCCCTGAATCGGGATGACCTCGTTCAGCGCCGCGTCGGTATCGATATGGCCGCGGATGATATTGAGGAAATCGAACTTGCCGGAGGACGCCAGGCGCCGCGCGATTGCGACGCCTTCCTCGCGCGACAACCCCTTTTCCCAATCCTCGTCGGCTACCATGCGGATGCCGACGATGAAATCCGGCCCGACCGCCTTGCGCACCGCGTCGATGACGCGGAAGGTGAAGCGCAACCGGTTGTCGAGCGACCCGCCATAGTCGTCCCCGCGCCTGTTGGTCGCGGGCGACCAGAAGGAATCCATCAAATGCCCGTAGGCCTCGAACTCGAAACCGTCGAGGCCTGCCGCCTTCACGCGCTCCGCGGCACTCGCGTAATCCGCGACGATCCGGTCGAGGTCCCATTCCTCGGCGACTTTGGGAAAGGAGCGGTGCGCCGGTTCGCGCACCGACGAAGCCGACAGGACCGGTAGCCAGTCGGCCTTATTCCAGTTGGTCCGCCGCCCGAGATGGGTAAGCTGGATCATCACCGCTGAGCCATGTTCATGGCAGGAGTCCGCAAGCTCCTTCAGCCACGGCACGATCTCGTCGCGATAGGCATGGAGATTGCCGAAGGCGGACGGGGAGTCGCGCGACACCACCGCCGAGCCTGCCGTCATGGTGAGCGCGATGCCGCCTTTCGCCTTCTCGGCGTGGTAGAGCCGGTAACGCTCCTTCGGCATACCGTCTTCCGAATAGGCCGGCTCATGCGCCGTCGACATGACGCGGTTCTTCAGCGTCAGACGCTTGAGCCGATAGGGCTGGAGAAGCGGGTCTTTCTCAATCGAAGAAATCATATGAGTTCATTCCCTCTCGCCCTGGCCATCTCTCCGCAAGCGGGGCGAAGAGAACGGAGGCATCGAGGCTGGCCTCTCTCTCCCCGCCCGCAGGGAGAAGATGCCGCCCTTCGACACGCTCAGCAGGCAGATGAGAGGCATGTGGTCCATCATCTCCGACAATGATTCAGTTGACGCTGTCCGGTAATCGTTCCTCGCGCCGCGCGATGAAATCCCGCAGGCCTTCGGCAACGCCTTCGTCGAGCTTCGGCTCGACATAATCGAGAAGCATGGCCCGCGCTTTTTCGCGCCCGCGCGTGTCGTGGTCCTTGGCTCCCTCGGCGGACCATTGTTCGAAGGAATTGAAGTCCATCATGGTCGGCATGAAGAAGGCCGACTCGAAATGCTCAAGCGTGTGTTGGGTGCCGAGAAAATGGCCCTGCGGCCCAACCTCGCGCACCGCCGCCATGGCGTCCTTGAAATCGTCGAACGAAAGCCCGCCTGCATATTTGTACCAGCCGACAAGCTGCTCGCAATCCGTCGCGAACTTGGAATAGCCGCAGGTGAGACCGGCCTCCAGCCACCCGGCCACATGCCAGATATAGTTGGCGCCGGAAAGGATGGCGGCATGCATCAGCATGTTGGCTTCATAGCCCGCCTGGGCGTCGTTCAGCTTCGAGCCGACATGGAAACCCGACGTCCGCCATGGTAGCCTGTATTTTCGCGCCAAAGCCCCCATGAGATACATCATCTGCGCCGCTTCCGGCGTACCGCCCATCGGGGCGCCGGTCTTCATGTCCACCGTCACCATGAACTGCCCGTAGATCTGCGGCGAACCCGGGCGCAGAAGTTGCGTGAACGCGACGCCGGCAAGCGCTTCCGCATTGACCTGCGCGACCGCGCCCACCGCCGAAGCCGAGGTGGAAGCGCCGCAGAGCGCAAAAGGCGCGAGGATCACCGGCTGGTTGTGGCGCGCATAGACCTTCATCGCGTCCAGCATCGTCGCATCCCACACGAGCGGCGAGTTGCAGTTGGTGATCGACACCAGCACCGGATTGTCGCGGACATAGTCTTCGCCGAAGACGATCCCCGCCATCGCCATCGTGTCTTCGGCGCGCTCCTTCGACGTCACGATGCCCATGAACGGCTTGTCGGAGTGCTTCAGCGCCGAATGGATGATGTGGAGATGACGCTTCGGGACCGCTATTTCCATCGGCTCGCAGATGATCGAGCTCGACGAATGCAGTGCAGGCGCCATGTAGGCAAGTTTGTGGAAATTCTGGAGATCGGTGAGCGTACCGTAGCGCCGGTTATTGTCGAGGTCGCGCACATAGGGCGCGCCATACATCGGCACGAAAATGGAGTTGTTGCCGCCGATCCGCACCGAACGTTCGGGGTTGCGCGCATTGAGCGTGAATTCCGCGGGAACCTTGGCGATAAGCTCCATCAGCAGGTTGCGGTCGATACGCACCCGCGTCTCTGACACATCCGCGCCCGCCTGCTTCCACAGGGCAATCGCCTCGTCGTCGCGGAACTCGCACCCGACCTCTTCGAGAATCTTCAGCGATTCCTCGTGGATCAGTTCCACCGCCTCGTCGGGAACGATCTCATAGACGGGAATGTTGCGCACGAGCGTCGGGAAAGAGGCGACGCTCGCCGACCGCAAGGCCTTTCGTCCGAGATGGCCGCCGCCGCGGCGGCGGGATGCTGGTGCTTCCTGCGTTGCGGCGGTATCGGTCATGGTCATGCCAGCTCTCCCTTGGCTCTAGGAGAGCGTCTGCGCGCCGGTTGTTCAAGCGAAATAGGAAGTCGGCTCGCTTGAGTTGAACTCAACGATCCAAGGGAAAGAAGCCAATCCCGGAGCAGGGCCGCCTGCGGACTGAGCGGTCGGCGGGCGCTCCATGTCACGAAATAGGATTGCGGCGCAACGATCTCGGCATCCGTCACCCGCACGAGATTGCCGGTCTCGATCAGCGGCGCCACGAGGCTCTCCCAGCCGAGCGCCACTCCCTGTCCGCTGCGCGCCGCCTGCAGCGCGATCACATAGCTGTTGAAGCGCCGCACATTGAGATGCCTGTCCGAATGGCCGGCCTCACGCAGGAATTCCGCCCAGGTGGTCCAGGTCCAGTCGATGCCTTCGACGGAGAGCAGTTGCAGTTGCGCCATCTCAGCCACCGACTTCACTGGATACGCCTTGGCGAAAGCGGGACTGGCGACGGGAAAAATGCGGTCGTCGTAGAGTTTGGCGGAAAGTTCATCCGGCCACTCGCCGTCGCCGTAGCGGATACGCAAATCCACGTCCGGCCGATCGAGACCGTGCGGATGATCCGAGATCACGTGGTCGACGACGATGTCGTCGTGCCTGTTCCAGAAGGCGCCCATGCGCGGCATCAGCCACAGATGCGCCATGGCCATGGTGCTGCCGATCGTCGCCACGGCCTGCCCGCCCAGTGATTTTATCTGGCGGAAGGTCGACGACATCCGCTCGAAGCCTTCACGTAGCGCCGCAGCCATTGCCTCGCCTTCCCGGGTCAGTTCGAGCGCCCTGTGCCGGCGCAGGAACAGCGCAACGCCAAGTTCTTCCTCCAGCGTCCGGACCTGCTTGGAAATGGCGCCGGGCGTGACGTTGAGTTCGTCCGCCGCCTTGGTGAGGCTGAGATGGCGCGCCGCCGCTTCAAAAGCGGCGAGCGCGATCAACGAAGGCAGGCTATAGAAACGACGAACCATCGAACCTCCTCCGCGCGCCGCGGCCGGATTGCAAGCGAACACTGTTTTCCATGCGTCAGTTGCCTGTGGCTCAATCGCGCCGGAATTTCGTTCACCTTGACTATTAGCCTCCGTTGCCTGTCGATGTGCAACTGTCGTCTTAGTTTGCGAAGACGATTGCGCAACGGGTACGGGAATGCGCTTGCGCCGAAATCTGGCCTGGCGCATTGAGGGAGGGAGCACATGGCGGAACAGACGTTCAGGCGGCTTTTCACGCCGGCGACGCTGCGCGGAAAGACGCTGCGCAACCGGATCGTGTTCGGCGCCCATACCGCCAACATGGCGGAGGACGGGCTGCCGACCGAGCGCCATGTCGGATATTACGCCGAACGCGCCATTGGGGGCGCCGGCATGATCGTGGTCGAGCCGATGCCTGTGCACCAGGCCGCGGTGCTGACCCGCGGCAATTTCCGTCCATCCGACGACAGCGTCATTCCGCATTTCCGCAAGATCACCGACGCGATCAGGGGCAATGGCGCCGTCGCCATCCAGCAGCTTTACCATGTCGGCCAGCATGCCGATTCCGACAATTCGTTCCACGCCGGATGGTCGCCCTCCGGCCTGCCGAGCTACCACGATTCAGACGGCTCACACCGCATGACCGAAGCCGAGATCGAGGAAACGATCGACGGCTTCGTGCAGGCGGCACGACGCTGCCGCGACGCCGGTTTCGACGGCGTCGAGGTCTGGGCCGCCTATCATTCGATGCTCGACCAGTTCTGGACGCCATGGTCGAACCGGCGCGACGACCGCTGGGGCGGCAGCCTCGAGAACCGCACGCGCACGAGCCGCGAGGTAATGACCCGTATCCGCAAGGTCTGCGGCGATGATTTCATCGTCGGTCTCGCCATCAATGACGATCCGGAAGTCGAGGTGGCGCTGGGGCGCGAGGCGCTGGCCGAAATCATCGACCTGCACGACCGCGCTCACCTGATGGATTATGTAACCTGCGGATCGGGGAGCTATTTCGATTTTTACAAGATCATGCCGACCTTCCTCTACCCTGAAAAGCTCGGCGCCGATCTCGCAGCCGTGCTCAAATCGACCGTGCGTCATGCGTTGATCACGGCCGAAAGCCATATCCGTACGCCGGAAAACGCCGAGAGCGTGCTGAGCGAAGGCCGCGCCGATCTCGTTTCCATCGTGCGCGGCCAGATCGCCGATCCGCATCTGGCCAGCAAGGCCGCCGCCGGCCGGGCGGAGGATATTCGCGGCTGCCTCTCCTGCAACCAGATGTGCTGGGGCCGGCGTTCTCGCGACTATTGGATAAGCTGCGTCATCAATCCTTCGGCGGGGCGCGAATGGGAATGGGGCGGCGACCGCTTCACGCCTGCCGAACAACCCAAGCGCGTTCTCGTCGTCGGCGGCGGCCCTGCCGGCCTCGAAGCCGCGCGCGTCGCGGCTGAGCGCGGCCACCGCGTCGTGCTCGCCGAGGCCTCGGATCGTCTCGGCGGACAGTTCCGGCTAGCCGGCATGCAGCCGCGCCGCGCCCAGATCCTCGACCTGATCGACTGGTACGAGCGCCAACTCGGCAAGCTCCAGGTCGAGGTGCTCTACGGCCAATATATGGAGGCGGAGGATGTCGAGCGTGAAGGCGCCGATCACGTCGTCATAGCGACCGGCTCGCTGCCGCTGGAGGGCGCGTTCCAGAGGGCGCTGCCGCAATACGACGCCATTCCGGGAGGAGGCGCGGTGCTTTCAGCCGAAGCCGTGATGGCGCGAGAGGCAAGGCCGGGAAAGCGCATCCTCCTGCTCGACGACGGCGGCAACTGGAAGGGATGCGGCACGGCCTGGAGGCTCGCGGAAGACGGCCACGAGGTGACGCTGGTAACGCCCGACGCCCTCGTTGGCAAGGAGTTGCAGCGCATGGCGGCGGATGCGCCGCTGCGCCGCGCGCTCGCCCGATTAGGCGTCCGCTTCATCACCGAAAGCGCCGTCACCCATTGGGACGGCAAGGCGGCGAAAGTTGCCTCGCTTCTCGATGGCGGCGAAAGGCAGGTCGAGGCCGACGCGCTCGTCTTCGCCGCGACCAGTATGGCGGAGGACAGTCTTTCTATCGAACTCGGGGCGCGTGGCATCGCCTTCACGGCGGTCGGCGATTGCACCGCGGCGCGGCAGGCCGCCTATGCCATTTATGACGGGCGAAAAGCCGGACTCGCGCTGTGATTGTCAGCGAGTGAATGGCGAAGTCCAGCCATTACGATCTCGTCATCCCTTTTCCCGCCGCTTCAGGATATAGCTGTCCATGATCCAGCCTTTTTCCCGGCGGGCGTTCTCGCGTTTGTTGCGGATTTCATCCGCGACATCGGCGAGCCGGCCGGAAACGAGGATTTCGTCCGGCATGCCGAGATAGGCGCCCCACCATATGTCCATATCCTCGACGACGTCGCCATAGGCGTTCTGCCCATCGAGCATCACCGCGATCGAACCGGCGCTCTTCGGAAGGTCCTCGGCCAGCCTGCGCCCCGTCGTGATCGTAACCGGCTTGCCGATGGCGTTGAGGACGATCCTGTGGCGCGCCGCGAGAACCTGCAGGCTGGTGATGCCGGGAATGACCTCATAGTCGAGTGTGATGTTCCCGCGCGCCACGATGCGGTCGACGATGCGCAGTGTGCTGTCATAGAGCATCGGGTCGCCCCAGACGAGGAAGGCGCCCGTTTCGTCTTCGCCGAGTTCATGCGTCAGCAGCTTCTCGTGCTCCTCCTCGATAGCATCGTGCCATTCCTTGACGTCCCGTTCATAGACGTCGGAGCTGCTTCGTTTCGGAACGCTGAAGGACATCATGCGATAGCTGTCGTGGCGCATGAAGCGTTCCACGATCGTGCGCCTGAGCGACGCCAGTTCGGTCTTTTCCTCCCCCTTTTCGGGGATGAAGAAGACCGTCGCGCGGTTCATCGCTTCGATTGCCTCGATAGTCATATGCTCGGGATTGCCGGCCCCGATGCCGATCACCAGCAGTTTACGTCTCAGCATCCGATTCCTCTCGCCACTTATTCATATTTGACATAGGCGAAGCGCTTGTCGTCGGGCGTCCCTTGGAGCGCGCCGCCCTCGCGACCGGGCTGCCAAAGCACGACATCCTCGATCTTCCGCGCCAGTTCGAAATCCTTGTCGGTCACGCCTCCCGCATCATGCGTGGACAGCCTGACCTCGACCCAACTGTAGGAGGCGGCGATATCCGGATGATGCCACGCGGCCTCGGCAAGATGGCCGACCGTATTGACGACCATCAGCGTCCCTTTCCAGCTATGGGTGCCGTAGCGCCGCTTGATCACGCCGTTCTCATAAGTCCAGGACGGCAGTTCACGCGCCAACCTTTCCGTGATTTCCGTTTCGCTGAAAACGCGGCGCTTCTTTTCTTCGCTCATGAAAGCCTCCTTTCGGGAATCAAGCCACACGCTGATCTAGATCAGCTCAGGCCACCGGATAGTCCTCCTTCACCCGCTCGATCTCGACACCGACACCGCCGGGGCCAAGTTCCAGCTTTTGCAACTGGACCATGACGCGGACCACGCGCGGATGCCTGAGGACAAGCGCCGCCACTTCCTCGGCGAGCGTTTCCGCCAACGCCACATGGCCGCCGGCAACGATCGTGCGGATGCCGTCGAGAATGAGGTCGTAGGAGACGATATCCCGCATTTCGCGCGGCACGCCGGGCATCCTTTCGACAAAGGCGATCACGTCGAACCGCACCTTTTGCGCCTGGCCGTGCTCGTGGCGATAGGCGCCGATCTCCACCG
>JBQCEL010000105.1:0-3065 GCA_051960255.1 Rhizobiaceae bacterium | reverse complement strand
CTTTCCTTCCTTGAAGGCGGCCTGCAATTCGTCCTGACCGTCGAAGACGATCGCCGGCGCTTCGATCACCCGCCGCTCAGGTTTCACCGCCGAGACCTTGACGACTGCGTGCCCCATATTGCCGGTCAACACTTTCAGGCCGCCGCTCGGCTGGAAAGCCTTCGCGACGGGCGCGAGAACCTTTTCATCGCGGCTTTGCGCCGGCGCCGGCCGGCGCAAGATCGTGCCGTCATCCGCCAGGGTGGTTTCGACGGCATAGGAGCGCAATCCGTCGCCCCAGATGGTGCGGACATCTTCGTGCAGCAATCCGGCGTCGAGCAACTCGCGGATGAGGAAGCCCATGCCGCCCGCCGCGTGGAAGTGGTTCACGTCGGCCATGCCGTTCGGATAGACCCGCGCCAGCAGGGGAACGATCTCGGAGAGGTCGGAAATGTCCTGCCAGGTGAGGCGGATGCCCGCCGCCGCCGCCATGGCGACCAAATGGATGGTGTGGTTGGTCGAGCCGCCGGTGGCATGCAGCCCGACGACGCCGTTGACGATGGCGCGCTCGTCGATCATCCGCCCGACAGGCGTATAGGCATTGCCGAGAGCGGTGATCGCAAGCGCGCGCTTTACCGCTTCCCGCGTCAGGGCTTCCCGGAGCGGCGTGTTCGGATTGGCGAAGGAAGCGCCGGGCAGATGCAGGCCCATGATCTCCATCAGCATCTGGTTTGAGTTCGCCGTGCCGTAGAAGGTGCAGGTGCCGGGGCTGTGATAGGATTTCGCTTCCGCTTCGAGCAGGGCGGCGCGGCCGACCTTGCCTTCGGCGTGAAGCTGGCGGATTTCCGCCTTCTCCTCGTTGGAGATGCCGGACGGCATCGGCCCTGCCGGGATAAACACCGCCGGCAGATGGCCGAAGGTGAGCGCCGCGATCATCAGGCCCGGAACGATCTTGTCGCAGATGCCAAGGAAGAGCGCCGCATCGAACATATTGTGGGAAAGCCCGACCGCCGCGGCAAGCGCGATCACGTCGCGCGAGAAAAGCGACAATTCCATGCCCGGCTGTCCCTGCGTGACGCCGTCGCACATGGCCGGCACGCCGCCGGCGACCTGCGCGACGCCGCCCGCCTCTCGCGCCGCCTCGCGAATGATGGCGGGGTAGCTTTCGTAGGGTTGGTGCGCGGAGAGCATATCGTTGTAGGCGGTGACGATGCCCAGATTGGGCGCGCGGTCGCCGCCGAGCGCGGCCTTCTCCGGCGCGGCGCAGGCCGCGAAGCCATGGGCGAGATTGCCGCAGGAAAGGGAGGCGCGGCTGACGCCCTTCGCCGCCGCCTGCGCGATGCGTTCGAGATAGATGTCTCTGGAAGGTTTGGACCGTTCGCGGATGCGTTCCGTGATGGCGAGGAGTTTTTTGTTCGGGCTCATGGCTCGTGCTTCCGTTGCTCGGTGGCGCAGGGGCTCCTCCACTTCCCTCGCGCCGGTTCGGCTCCTCCCTAAGACGCCCAGAAGATTTCGACCGGCTTGCCTGAATGCTCGAAGATCGAGCGGATCGGCATGGGGTGGCCGCCCTTGCCGGCAAGCGCCGCCTCGAGCGTCGCTTTCTTTTCGCCGCCCTGGATATGCAGGGCGATGTGTTTTCCGGCGACAAGGCGCGCGAGCGAGAATGTAAGGCGCGGTTCCCCGGCGCTCGCCGCATGGACCGGCAGGATTGTGCCGCGCTGTTCGGGATCGAGCAGGACGGGAAGGGTGGTGGCGTCGGGAAAGAACGATGCCGTATGCCCGTCATCGCCCATTCCGAGCACGACGAAATCGAAAGGGTAGGGAAGGCCGGCGACCCCTGCGCTGGCTTCCTTCGCGGCGCCTTCGATCGTCGGCGCTGGATGGTAAAGGCCGACGAAACGCGCCTTTGCGGCCTTGTGGCGAAGCAGGTTCTCGCGCGCCAAGCGCTCGTTCGATCTGTCGGAGGAGGGCGGCGTGAAGCGCTCGTCGACGAGCGTGATCGTCACCTTTTCCCACGCGATTGCAACCTCCGCCAGCGCCTGGAAAAGCTTCACCGGCGTCTTGCCGCCGGAAACCGCGAGAAGAGCCTCGCCGCGGCTTTCGACGGCCCGCGACAACGCCTCGCCGATGCGGGCGGCGAAGGACCGCGCCAGCGCCTCGGGAGTCGTGAATTCATGCCAGCGGCGTTCCGCAAGTTCGCTCATGACGATCAGGCGCTTTCATGCCATGTCCGGCCATCGCGCTCGATCAGCGCGACCGATCCGGACGGTCCCCATGTGCCGGCGGTATAGCCTTGCACATCCTGCTGCGTGTCTTCCCAGGCGGCGAGGATCGGATCGACCCATTGCCATGCCGCCTCGACCTCGTCGCGACGCATGAAAAGCGTCTGGTTGCCGCGCACCACATCCATGATCAGCCTTTCATAGGCATCGGGATTGCGGGCATGGAAATTTTCCGCGAAGCTCATGTCGAGCGGCACGTTCCTCAGCCGCATGCCGCCGGGCCCCGGATCCTTGATCATAATCCATTGCCGGATACCCTCGTTCGGCTGCAGGCGGATGACGAGTTGGTTGGCCATGACCCGGCCGGCCGTCTCCTCGAAAATCGAGTGCGGGATCGGCTTGAATTCGATGACGATCTCGGAGACGCGGGTGGCCAGCCGCTTGCCGGTCCTGAGATAGAACGGCACGCCGGCCCAGCGCCAATTGGCGATCTCGGCCTTGAGCGCCACGAAGGTCTCGGTGTTGCTCTGTCCGGTGGCAAGCTCCTCGATATAGCCCTTGACAGGGCCGTCCTTCGAGGCGCCGGCGCGATATTGGCCGCGCACCGTTCGCTTTTCCGAGCGCGAGGCGTCGATCCGCTTCAGCGACCGCAAAATCTTCAGTTTTTCGTCGCGGACGGCGTCGGCGTCCATCGAGCCGGGCGGCTCCATCGCGACGAGGCACAGAAGCTGCAGCAGGTGGTTCTGCACCATGTCCCTGAGCGCGCCCGCCTTGTCGTAATAGCCCGCGCGCCCCTCGAGACCGACCGTCTCCGCCACGGTGATCTGTACATGGTCGATATGGGCGGAATTCCAGACAGGCTCG
>JBQCEL010000104.1:0-8039 GCA_051960255.1 Rhizobiaceae bacterium | reverse complement strand
GATCGTATCCGGCGTCGTCGGTGCGCCGGATGACTTCATCAAGGCGGCCTTCGACGAACGAGGAAGACACGATCACATGATCGCCGCTGACGAGCCGCGTATAGAGGCTCTCTTCGCCCGGCGCCGGCGCGTGGCGGGCGATCTCTTCGGGGGAAGCATTGTCGAGCGCGCCAAACTGATCGGAAAGCAGCGGCCGTTCGATCATGCCGAGGATTTCCGGCACCACGTCGTCGCGCGGCGCCTGGCCGATGGTGATGAAGGCGATGCGGTGCCGCGCGGCTTCGGCGTCGAGCTTGGGTTCGTTCATGCCGAGAACGTCGCCGGGAAATTTCGAAAGCTGCGCGGCACGGGTGTTCCGTCCTGAATATGCTGGATAAATGACGGTGCGGATGATGGCACGCTTCGCTCGGCGATGCCAGATTTGGCTGCCTCTTTCCCGGCCTCCGCGTTCCGCAGCCTAAGGGCTTACCCGTATTTGCGTGTCCGATATTCGCCGATAGGGTGCCGGCCATATGCGGGGAGGCAGTATGGCCGCTTCCCGCTCGTGGAGACAGGGCGCAAAGGATAGCGAGCATGCTGCGCGAAATCGAACGCGACGAACTCGAACCTCTGGCGACGGGCGCCTGGATCCTTGGCGCCGGCGGCGGCGGCAGCCCCTATCTCTCCTATCTGAACATGCGCAATCTCTATGAGGGCGGCACGCGGGTGAAACTGATGGATCCAATGGGGCTCGCCGACGACGACCTCGTCGCCGTCGTCTCCAATATGGGCGCGCCGCTGGTCGGGCAGGAGCGCCTTTCCGATCCGGCTTTCGCCGCCAAGCCGCTGCGGGCAATGGAGGAATATCTGCAGAAGAAGTTCCGGGCCGTCATGTCGGTCGAGATCGGCGGCGGCAATGCGTTGCAGCCCTTGCAGGTTGCGGCGGTGACGGGACTGCCGGTGGTCGACGCCGATTCCATGGGCCGCGCCTTCCCCGAAGCGCAGATGACCAGCTTCGCCATCGCCGATCTGCCGATGTTCCCGCTGACGCTCTCCGACATCCGCGACAACGAAGTGGTGGTGACGCGGGCGGCAAGCTGGAAATGGATGGAGCGGATCAGTCGCAAGGTCTGCACCGAAGTCGGCTCCATCGCCGCTACCTGCAAGGCGCCGCGCACCGGCCGCGAAGTCAAGGAGCATGGCGTCCTCTACACCACCACGAAGGCGATCCGCATCGGCCGCGTCGTGCGCGAGGCGCGGCGGCGTCATGACGATCCGGTCGCCGCGCTGATCGAGGCGGAGTCGGGGGTGCTGCTCTTCAGGGGCAAGGTGCAGGACATCAGTCGCCGCACGACGGAAGGCTTTCTGCGCGGGCGCGCCCGCATCGAGGGGCTGGACGGCGACCGCGGTTCGGCGCTCGATCTCGAATTCCAGAACGAATTCGCCGCCGCGTGGCGCGACGGCGAAGTGGTGGTGACGACGCCGGACATCATCTGCGTCATGGACAGCGTTTCGGGCGAGGCGATCGGCACGGAATCGATCCGCTACGGCCAGCGGGTCAGCGTCGTGGTGCTGCCGGCGCCCGACGTGCTGCTTTCGCCGAAGGGCCTCCAGCATGTCGGGCCAAGCGCCTTCGGCTACGATTTCGATTACAGGACTGTCTTTGGAGCGGCGGCATGAAGCGCATCGGCATCGACGTGGGCGGCACCAATACGGACGCCGTCCTGATCGTGGACGGCAAGGTTTTGAAAGGTGTCAAGACGCCGACCACGGAAGACGTGACGAGCGGCGTGAAAAAGGCGCTCGACCTCGTTCTCGCGGATAATCGCGCGCTCGCCGCCTCGCTCGACGGCGTGATGATCGGCACCACGCATTTCACCAACGCGGTGGTGCAGCGGCGTGGCCTCAACAAGGTGGCGGCTTTGCGTGTCGGGTTGCCGGCGAGCGCCGCGCTGCCGCCCTTCGTCGATTGGCCGGGCGACCTCGCGCGGCTTGTCTCGGGCGATGTCCATATGATCCGCGGCGGCCACGAATATGACGGCCGGCCGATCGTCCCGCTCGACCGGGCGGCGGTGCGCGAGGCTGCAAAGAGGATCGCCGACGCCGGCATCACTTCGGCCGGTATCTGCGCCATCTTCTCGCCGCTGACCGCGGAATGCGAGCAGGAGACGGCGGAAATCCTGCGCGAGGAGAATCCCGATCTGCGCATCACGCTGTCGAGCGATCTCGGCCGCATCGGCCTGCTCGAACGCGAGAATGTGACGCTGCTCAACGCTTGTCTTCAGGATCTCGCGGGCAAGACGACGCGCGCCTTCGTCGAGGCGATGCGGGCGAGCGGCATCCAAGCGCCGCTTTTCCTGACGCAGAACGACGGCACGATCATGCGCGCGGAGATGGTGGAACGCTTTCCCGTCTATTGCTTCGCTTCGGGGCCGACCAACAGCATGCGCGGCGCCGCCTTCCTGTCAGGCATCGAGGATGGCGTCGTCGTCGATGTCGGCGGCACGACGAGCGATATCGGCTATCTCAAGGCCGGCTTCCCGCGCGAGGCGAACAGCGCCGTCGAGGTCGGCGGCGTTCGCACGCTCTTCCGCATGCCGGATCTCCTGTCGATCGGCCTTGGCGGCGGCACTGAAATCACGGAAGATGGCAGCGGCATCGGTCCGGGTAGCGTCGGCTACCGGCTGACGCGCGAGGCGCTGGTCTTCGGCGGCAAGCAGCTTACGGCGACGGATATTGCGGTTGCCGCCGGCATCGCCGACATCGGCGAAAAGGAGCTTGTCGCGCATCTCGCGCCTTCCATGGTCGAACGGACGCTGCAGGCCATGCGCGAGATGATCGTCGAAGGGATAGACCGGATGAAAACGGAGGCCGGCGACGTGCCGTTGCTCGCCGTTGGCGGCGGCAGCTTCCTCATTCCCGACCGGGTCGAGGGCGCATCGGACGTGGTTCGAGTCGAACATCACGCGGTCGCCAATGCCGTCGGCGCCGCGATCGCGCAGGTGAGCGGCGAGATCGACCGCATCTTCTCCGGCCTTAGCCGCGACGCAGCGCTTGCGGCGGCGGTCGAGGAGGCCGAAACGAAGGCCGTCGAGGCGGGCGCCGACAGGGCGACGCTCAAGACGGTCGAGGTCGAGGATCTGCCAATCGCCTACCTGCCTGGCAATTCCGTCCGGGTTCGCACTCGCGTTATCGGCAACATCGCCGGGCAAGACGCCGCCCACGTATGATCCGGAAAACCGGGACACTGGTTTTCGACACATTTGCTCAAAAGAAAAGCCTGTCTCTCGTTCGGGAGCATTGCGCTTGACAAAGAAAAATTAGCCCCCAAATTGCGGCTATGAACAATATCTGGGCTAAATTTTTCCGGATCCACCCGATCGCGGAATCCTAGCCCCCGAACTCGGCGCGCGCCCTCCGAGTTCCGGGGGCGGGTGCTTCGGCTGCTTCTCGGCAGCCCCATCGTTCGCGGCGTCTTCATAGAAATGTCGGCATGGCCTGTGCGGCGCGATGGCGCGGCATGCGCCTCTACCGCGTCAAGGAGAGTTCATCATGACCCTGTCGGTGAAAACCAGGGGCAAGCCCCGGATCGTCGTCAGCGATATCGATTGTAAGCGCCTTCTCGATCTCGCAGCGGCAGTCCATGACCGTTTGCCGGAGGTCGCGGAGGAATTGCAGGCGGAGATGGACCGGGCGCGGGTGGCGCCTGTCCGTTCGCTTCCCGATAATGTCGTGCGGATGGGCTCGACCGTCGAATTTCGGTCGGGCGCGCAGCAACGGCGTGTGACGCTGGTTTTCCCGGGAGAGGCCGATATCGCGCTAAACAGGATATCGATCCTCACGCCGATCGGCGTCGCTCTCATCGGTCTTTCAACGGGCCAATCGATGACATGGCTGGCCCGCGACGGCCGACAGCACGAACTGACGGTCGTGCACGTCGAGCAGCCCGTATCGGAACCCGGCAGGCGACCGAAAGCTGAATTTGCGGCAATGGCCGGGCAGGGCTGATACGACGTGGACAGTACGGCGGGCGTCGCTCTCCGCAACAGGCTAATTCTCCGCTCCGGGCGCCTGATCGCAGGCGGCTAGCCCCTGGCGCGGCGTCAAGGAGACGCACGCCGGGACCAGGGGCTTTTACGCAAGCGGATCTCCCCCCTCTCGATGCGCCCCGGTCACGGATAGGGGGGCGGCGGAGAATTTGCCATGTCCAAGCCTCATCCCTGCCAACTGACAGCCAAGGATCACAGCATCCTCGAAACCCTTCTCGCGCGAAGCGTGAGCCATGACGCAACATATCTGCAATTGCTGCATCGGAAGCTGTCGGCTGCGCGGATCGTTTCCGAGGACGCGATTGGGCCTCAGGTGGCGACGATCAACAGCCGCGTCGAGTTCACGGTCGATGGCGGCTTTGCCGACAACCGAATCCTGATCCTTGGCAAGGACAATATCTTTCCCGGCTTGACGCTCCCCATCACGACGCTTCGCGGTCTCGCCCTGCTTGGAATGGCGGCCGGCGAGACGGTCACGATCGAGCGGGCGGACGGCCGAACGGAGGAGCTTCGCCTCGGATGGGTTTCGCATCAGCCGGAAGCCAGCCGCAAGGAAGCGCTTTATCCGCCCTTCCATAGGGAAACGGCGGCGGCTTTGCAGCAAATGCAGGCAAAACCGGGTACATTGCGAGCAGAAACGCATGAAGGCGAAGAAAGCGGGAATCGCCACGAATCGGAAAGAAACGCCAACGCTTCAGGAGCCACCATTGTGCTCTTGTCGGCGCATCGCAAACGTGCAGCAGGTCCAGTCAATTCGCCCGCAAATCGTGGCGATGACGATCCGGGGCCTGGTGCTGCCTAAGCAGGCCGCGAACCTGCAGCTCGTAAATTTCGAGATTACCGCTTCTGGCCACCCTTGCGGTAGGATTCAATGACATCCTCCGCGATCTCGACAAGGCGGGCTGAGGGGCCGTCCGGGCCGATGCTCCGGCGGTTGACGCGCGCGCCTTCGATCAGGAGAGCCAATGCGTCGGTCAGGCGTTCCGGTTGTTCGATGCCGGCTTCCCGGCAGAGCCCTATCATGCGGTCGCGCATCTTGGTCTTGATTTCGCGGATCACCTGCCGCGCCGGGTGGCAGTCTTCCGTCAGTTCAATGGCGGCGTTGGCGATGTCGCAGCCGCGCTCGTCGTCCATGACGCATTCGGCCGCGCCGCGAACCCAGGCGTGCAACTGGGCGATCTTGTCGCCGGGATAGGCTGCTTCGAGCTGATCCCATACGGCGTTCATGTCGCAGGCCACGGAACGCAAATATTCGATGACAAGATCGTCTTTGGAATCGAAGTGACGGTAAAGAGTCATCTTGTTTGTGCCGGCGGCTTCCGTGATGGTATCGACGCCGACGCCTCTGATTCCGTATTTGTGGAACAGGTCTCGCGCTTTCTCGACGATTCGGTCTCGCGGCCGGACACGCTCTACCGTCAGATTGTCCATTTTTGTCAGGAGCCTCCTTGCTCTCCGGAAATTCACGCGTCACGCCTCTTGACGAGGGTGTGACCGGTCTGTAACATGTCGATGTTACTTACCAGTAACACCTATTTTGCAGATCGTCAATTATGCGTGTCAGCGTTCTCCCAAGACTAACGCCCTGACGCGCGGACCGGTTTCACCACGGTTTCGGCAACAGACGAGAAAAATGAGAGATGCACACCCGATCCTTTCATAGGGATCGCCATGCAGGAGCAGTCGCCATGTCAAAGCGAGAGGAATTCACCATCGACGAAATCATGCAGGATTCGATGATTCGGCTGCTCATGAAAGCCGACCGTGTCGATCCGATCGCCTTCGAAGCCAAACTCCGCGCGATCGCCAGCACCGAGTCCGACGAAGAGGCGGATCAGGACGCGGATGAAGGCGTGGACAGGGAATTGGTGAAGGCATGCGCCAGCCGGGGGAATTCCTGCAGCCACAATCCGCCGGGCATGTCGATGCGTCGTTGAGACCGACTAAACGTCGCGCCTCTATGTGAGGCGCGAGGCACTTCAACCAGCAAACCGATTGGAACGTTCGTGGCGAAGCGGTGGACCGCTGCCGCGGACGCCAGCTCCGTCGCCGGAGAGGGTAAGAGATAGAGCGTCCATATGGTCAATTTCTTCATCAATCGTCCGATCTTCGCATCGGCGATAGCGATCGTCATGGTGCTCGCCGGGACGATCTGCTATTTCCTGCTGCCCGTCTCGCAATTTCCGGATATCTCGCCGCCGCAGGTCGTGGTGACGGCGAATTATCCCGGCGCCTCCGCCGAAGTCGTCGCCAACACGGTCACGACGCCGCTGGAACAGCAGATCAACGGCGTCCAGGGCATGACCTATATGTCGTCGTCGAGCTCGAATGACGGCTCCTCGACCATCACCATCACCTTCAATGTCGGCTATCCCATCGATATCGCCGCGGTCGATGTCCAGAACAGGGTCTCGCAGGCGGCTTCGTCGCTCCCCGCGATCGTCAATCAGAGCGGCATCACGATCAAAAAACAGAATCCGAACTTCGTCCTGATCGTCGATTTGACGTCGCCCGACCATTCCGTCGATCCAGTGGCGCTCTCCAACTATGCCTATCTCCGGATCGTCGATCCGCTGAAGCGACTGCAAGGCGTCGGCGATGTCCAGATTTTCGGCGAGCGGCGCTATTCGATGCGCGTCTGGCTCGATCCGGACAAGCTCGCCAATCTCGGCATCACCGCCGTCGATGTGAAGAACGCGATCGCGGAGCAGAACATACAGGTCGCCGCCGGCAAGATCGGGCAATCGCCCGCGCCCGCCGGCACGCCGTTCGAAATGCAGGTCAACGCCGTCGGCCGGCTTAGCGATCCGAAGGAGTTCGGCGACATCGTCGTGCGCGCCGATCCGGCGACGGGCTCGACCGTGCGCCTGAAGGATGTGGCGCGCATCGAACTCGGCGCCCTGCAATATTCGTCCTCCGCCTTCTTCGGCAAGGATCCGACGGTAGTGCTCGCCGTCTTCCAGATGCCGGGCTCCAACGCGCTACAGTTGCAGCAGCGCGTCAAGGACAAGATGCAGGAGCTTTCCAAGCGATTCCCGAAAGGCATCGCTTATGCGATGCATTACGATACGACTCGCTTCGTCGCCGCCTCCATGCATGACGTGGTGATCACGCTTGCCGAGGCGCTGATCCTCGTCATCGCGGTCGTGTTCATCTTCCTGCAGAGCTGGCGCACGACGATCATCCCGACGATCGCCATCCCCGTGTCGCTCATCGCGACGCTGGTGGTCATGGAGCTTCTCGGCTTCTCGCTCAACATGCTGAGCCTGCTCGGCATGGTGCTCGCAATCGGCCTCGTCGTCGATGACGCCATCGTCGTCGTCGAAAATGTCGAGCGGCAGCTCGAAGCCGGCCTCCCGCCGCTTCAGGCCACGAAGAAGGCGATGAAGGAGGTGACGGGGCCGATCATCGCGACCACGGCGGTGCTGATGGCGGTGTTCATTCCGGTGGCCTTCATACCCGGCGTCGCCGGCAGGCTTTACAACCAGTTCGCGCTGACGGTGGCGATCTCGGTCGGCATTTCGGCCTTCAACTCGCTGACGCTCAGTCCGGCGTTGTCCGCCGCGTTCCTGCGCCATCGTCCGGCGTCGCAATTCATCTTGTTCCGCTGGTTCAATGCCGGTTTCACGCGGCTGTCGTATCTCTATGCGCATCTCGTAAAAGGCTTGATCCAGCTGCGCTGGCTGATGCTCGGCGTCTTCGCCGCCGGACTTGCCGCGACCTATTTCATCTCGCAGCGCATTCCCTCGACATTCCTGCCGGTTGAGGACCAGGGCTATTTCTTCGTGGTCGTTCAGCTGCCGGACGGCGCGTCGTTGCAGCGCACCGATGTCGTGGCGAAGAAGGTCCGCGACATTCTGCAGGCGACGCCCGGCGTCGATATAGTCGGCGCCATCACCGGCCTCAACTTCCTGACCAATGCGGCGCAGTCGAATTCGGCCGTGGAGTTCGCCATCCTGAAGCCCTGGGACGAGCGCGGACCGGACGAAACGGCGTCGAAGATCGTCGCCG
>JBQCEL010000103.1:0-16595 GCA_051960255.1 Rhizobiaceae bacterium | reverse complement strand
CCCATCTCGGAAAAAAGCTCCGCTGCTTCTTTTCCGGCCGCGACGGCTTTTGCGGTGTAATCCGCATGGCGCATCTCGTGGACGGCTTTGAGCTTGCCCTGAAGATCGAGGAGGCGGCGCAATCGCCGGCTGTCGGTCGCCATCCCGCTTACCTCCCGATCGTCACAGGAAGAAAGGAGTCGGCGTAGAGGCTGAGAAGACTCGGAATGCCGAAATACATGAGAATCAGGCCGCCGGCGATGACGAAGGGAAGCGAGATGAAATAGACTGGTATCTGCGGGGCGAGCTTGTTGATGAGTCCCGTGGTCAGGTTGATCAACAATGCGTACGCGATAAAGGGACTGCCAAGCCGCAAAGTGACGAAGAAGGCGTTCGAGATCGTGTCGCTGACATTGATGAGCGCCGTCTGCGGATTGAAGAGCACGTCGATTGGCGCGATGCGATAGGAACTGATTAGCGCGCGGATGAGCTCGAGATGGAAATTGAGCGCGAAGAGCAGCATCAGCGCGGAAAAGGAGATGATCGCACCGAGAGGGGATTCCGCATAGTCCTCCAGAAGGGCGACGCCTCCCGATCCACTGAAGCCCATCATGGTCGAGATGGCGGTCGTAATGAATTCAAGAGCGAGGAGATAAAGCCGCGCCACCGTGCCGATCAAAACGCCGGTGAGAAGTTCGGAGACGACCGTCTTGAGCAGGACCGCTGTACCGCTCCCGGCATAAGGCAGGATCACGTCGGAGAGATTGGCGAAGAGCGCCAGACTGGCGGCCACCGCGACGAAAAGCCTGACCTGCATCGGCACGCGGGCGCTCGAAAAGCCAGGCATGGTCATGAAGCAGCCGCCGACCCGGCAGAAGGTGAGGAAAGCCGCGATCACCAGCTGAGGCAATGACGCTCCGGTCACGAGACCGACCCGAGCACCCGGATTTCGACGCCCTTGGCGATCTCGACATGGCTGAGCACCGGCAGCGTCGCGAATAGCCGTTCGATGATCATGCGAACGTAGGGCCGTGCGTCCGGCGCGGTGACGATGACGAAGCGCTCGCCAGCGTCGAGATGCGAACGGATCACCTTCGACGCTTCCTGGCCGAATTCCTCCAGAAGCCGCGGATCGATATCGAATTCGCGGATCTCGCCCTTGGCGTCGCGCTTCAGGCTCTGGTGGAAGGCGATGTCCCAGCGATTGCCGAGGCGCAGCACCTTGAGCACGCCGCCCTCCGTCAGATCGCCGCAAATCTGCTGCGACATGCGCATGCGCACATGTTCGACGATTTGTTCGGTGCGCCGGGTATGGGGCGCGATTTCGGCGATCGCCTCGATGATCAAATGGAGATTGCGGATCGAGACGCGTTCCGCAAGTAGCAGCTTCAGCACCGCCTGAAGGCCGGGATAGGAGATGTGGGAGGTGCAGATCTCGTCGGCAAGCTTGCGGTATTCCGGGTCGAGCCTGTCGATCAACGCCTTCATGTCCTTGTAGGACAGAAGCTGCGGCAAATTGTTATGGATGACCTCGGAAAGATGGGTGAGAAGCACCGACATGTTATCGGCATAGGTCAAGTTCTCGCGTTTCAAATCGTCCGCAAACATTTCCGGCACCGAATAGGCGCGCAGGCCGAAGGCTGGCTCGCGCACCTCTTCGCCAGGCATATCCGGCGCCTTGCCGTTGCCGATCAGCACCATCAGCTCACCTACCCGCATCCTGTGCTCAGTGACTACGGTGCCGTGAATCTTGATCTGATAGCCTTTTGCCGGAATACCAAAATCGTCCGTCAGCCGCACCTCGGGGACCACGAAGCCATATTGCAGGGCGAATTTCCTGCGCATTTTCCCCATACGGAAGGCGAGTTCCTGGTGTAGGGGAAGAAGCTTCGTGGAGAGCTGCTTGCCCAGCGCAAGCTCGACCTCCGTGGTCTTGAGCGATGCCTTGAGGGAATTCCTTTCCTCATCTTCCTTGGCGGCTTTCTTTCGCTTCTCCTCTTCCGCTTCGGCCGCTGCGCGCTCGCCGGCGCGCTTGGGAATGACATAGCCGACGCCGGCCATGGTGCCGCCGAGAAACAGGAAGGGGAGGGCAGGCAGACCAGGCATGAGCGCGAGAACGGCCATCAGGAGCGCCGCGACGAAAAGCGCGCGGGGATAGTTGCCGAGCTGGCCGAAGACCGCCTTGTCGGCCGAGCCGCGCGTGCCGCCCTTCGAGACAAGCAGGCCTGCGGCGAGCGACACGATAAGCGCCGGAATCTGCGAAACCAGGCCATCGCCGACGGAGAGCTTGGTGAAGACGTCAGTCGCCTGGGCAAGGTCCATGCCGTGGCGGGCATAACCGATGGCGATGCCGCCGACGATGTTGATCGCCGTGATAATAAGGCCGGCGACAGCGTCGCCGCGCACGAATTTAGAGGCGCCGTCCATGGAGCCGAAGAAGGCGCTTTCCTCTTCCAGTTCACGCCGCCTGAGTTGCGCCTCCTTGTCGGTGATCATGCCGGCGGACAAATCCGCGTCGATCGACATCTGCTTGCCGGGAATGGCGTCGAGGGTGAAGCGCGCGCCGACCTCGGCGATACGCGTCGAGCCCTTGGTGATGACGATGAAGTTGACGACGATGAGGATCAGGAAAACGATTAGGCCGATGACGAAATCGCCCGCCATGACGAGGCGGGAAAAGCCGCCGATGACATAACCGGCGGCATTGGTGCCCTCGTCTCCGCGCGACAGGATGGCGCGGGTTGTCGCGATATTGAGCGACAGGCGCAGCATGGTCGAGATCAGCAGAACGGTCGGGAAGGACGAAAAATCGAGCGGCCTTTCGATCCAGAGCGCGACCATCAGGATCAGGACCGATATCGCTATCGAGACCGACAGGCCGAGATCGATCAGGAAGGACGGGATCGGCAGGAAGAGCACCGACAGGATGGTGATGATGCCGATCGCGAAGCCGACATCGCGTCCGTGCTTTCTGATCTCGCCCGCAGGGCTGGTGTCCGTAAGCGCCATGAATCACACTCTAAGCGCCGGTATGGTGCCGGCGGCGACAAGCTATTGCGCGAAGCTTGTGCGAGGGTGAGCCTGAGCGAGGCTCTCCGCGATGCTCCGACGAGTGGGTCGCGAGAATCAGAAGCCGTTCTGGATGCGCTGGAAGATCACATCGGCGAAGGACGATATCTGTGCGCCGATAAAAGGGCCGGTGAAGGCGACGACCACGAGGATGGCAACGATCTTCGGCACGAAGGTCAGCGTGATTTCCTGCACCTGCGTCAGGGCCTGGACGAGCGCGATGCCGACACCGACGATCATGGCGACGATGACGGCCGGGGCCGAGGCGATCAGGACGGTCCAGATCGCATATTGGACGATATCGAGTGCGTCTGCCTCGTTCATGGGGCCATCCGGTCAGCGTGTCGATCCGGGAAGCGGGACTATTGTATCGTCACGCCGGCGCCGATCGCGACTTCCTGTCCATCCGAAAGCACCGCGGTGATGCCATTCGAGAGAACCTTTACCTCCGAAACCGTACCGGTGACCGTGCCGTCCGCCGAGGTCACGGTATGGCCGATTATACTTCCCGCCTGCGACAGCACCGAAGATTGTAGGAGCTGATCGAGCTTGGAATTGGTCTGGACGGCCTGCCCGACCTGGGAAAAGGTCGCCAATTGGGCGACATATTGCGTCGAATCCATCGGATTGGTCGGATCCTGGTTCTTCATTTCCGCCATGAGGAGCGTCAAAAAGGAATTGTAGTCGAGCGTCGGCGCAGCGGCCGCGGAACTCGAACTGGAACTGTTGGCGGAATTTGCGGTGGTGTTCGTGGCGCCAACCGACGGGATGGACATTATGCGCTCTCCCTCATTTCCACGGTGAAAGCCGCCGGCTTCGAGGCGGGCTTCGGATGCAGGATTTGGTTTTCGGCCGGATAAAGATCGCGGATCGCCTTCAACGCCTCATAGACACGTCCCTCGGCGACAAAACCATCGATGTGCTTCAGTGAGGAAAGGATGTGCTTGTCGCGGAAGGTCTCGAGCAGCAGAGGCAGCGTCGTCTTGAACATGGAAAGCGCCGCCTCCGCATTGTTCGGGTTCATCAGCATGATCTGCACGATGAAATAGAGCTGGCGCAGAGGCGTCGTTGCATCCTCGGGCTGCAGAACGTGACTTTCAAGCAGAAACTGCGTTTCGTTCAGAAGCTCGAGCGAGACCTTGCGATCGACCTTCACGACTGCGCCGTTGATGTAGATCTTCTCGTTCGCCTTCAGCGATATTTTCAGGCCGCTTTTCATTGAATGCCGTCGCGGATGATTTGGGAGACTTCGATCAATCCCTCGAAATTGCTGGAATTGCCCTGCCTGATCGTTTCTCCCTCGCGAAGCAGCCAGAGGCCGATCGAAATGAGATTGGCGCGCAGCTCCTTGGGAAGCTCGTTTTCGCTGCTGCCGAGGTCTTGCATGAACGACGTCCAGACGCGATTCATGAAATGGATCGCCTCGACCGCCTGTACCGTGTTGGGGCCCTTCTCCTTGGCGGCGATCAGAAGGTCGATCGAACGGGTCAGCAATTGTCTTTCGCGATCCTTTGCGTCGGCAATCGAGTCTGTCTGAATTTCAGCGTAGGAGAATTGGTACATATCGCTTCCGTCCGAGGATCACGGTTACAGGTAGTTGACGAGGCTGAGTTTCTGCAGGCGCGCCGTCAGCGTGTAGGAGGTCTCGATCTGGTTGAGCAGCGCGGTGATCTTGGTCGCCACCTCGTTCTGATCGACGCCTTCCAGGCTGACGAGATGGGTGTTGAAGAGGCTGACCTGGCTGTTCAACTGCTTGTTGGCGTTGCTGACATGGTTCTGCACGAGGCCGATCTGCGATTGCTGGTCGGTCAGGGCTGTTTGCGTGTCCCCCACAAGTGAAGAGGCCTTCTTGACGATTGCGTCCTTGGCCGCGCCGCTCAGATTTCCACCGAAGAAATCCGAAACCATCGAGGCAGCCATCATGAATTTCTGCGTGCCCTGGTTGTTGGCGCTCAACGACGTCTGGGCTGTCTCGTTCAACGAAATGCGGTTGGTGATGGGCTGGTCGGAAGCATTCGACCAGGTGCCCTGCCAACCAGCGCCGAGAAATTGCGGCTCCAGGACATTGTCCATGAAATCGTTCATCTGGGCGGCGGTGATGTTGGCGGCCTGGGGATCGCCAGGCAAAAATCCGAAATAGGTCTGGAAGGAATTATCCAGCGCCTGTTTCGGCGAAGGACTGCCGGTATTGAAGTCGTTTATCGGCTGCGCGTCGGTGTTGATGCCCGAGAAGATATATTCGCCGTCCACATTGGTGTTGAGCGCCGAAGTGGCGGAACTCAGCGCCATCTGGGCGGTGGACTGGACGACGGAATCGCTGACGCTGCCGGTACTGTCGGTGACGAGCGTCGACATGAAGGATTGCGCGACGCTGGCAAATTGCCCAAGTGCGTTCTGCGTCGCGGTCAGGCGAGTGGTAATAAGCGAGTTGGAGCTGACGAGACCGTTGAGCCTGTCGATGTCGCGCGACAACGACACCGCCTGCCCGGTCTGCGCGCCGAGCGCGAGGCCGGCATCCGCCACCTTGCCCGTCACCATCTCGGTCTGGGCCTGCGTCAGCTGCTGCTGCATGTCGGCCACCTGATAACGCAGGGCCTGGGAGACGGCCTGGGACGAAATGAAAGTCGTTTTCATCGTCAATTCACCGCCTGCATGAGGGAATTCAGCATTTCATTGACGGTCTTCATCAACTGGGCGGAGGCCTGATAGGCGTGTTCCAGGTCGAGTAGCTGCGACATCTCCTCGTCCATGTTGACCCCCGTCGAATTGGAGAGCGCGGTTTGCGTTTTCGTGGCGAGCGCGTTCTTGTTGTCCGCCGCCGTCGATGCGGCCTGCCGCATGTTTTCGAGCCAGCTGATGGAATCGGTGGCGTAATTGAGCACGCTTGCCTTATCGCCCGCTCCCGCAGAGGGATCGAAATTCATCGGCTGTTCGAGATTTTGAACATATTTGATGAGGAGGTTGGAATAGGACGCGCCGCCTGAGCTATTTCCGACATAGTTCGCGCCGTTCGCGCCGCCGTCGCGGAGCACCGTTGCGTTGCCGCCCTGGGCAGGATCGATCGCCGGATTGACCTTGATGCTGCCGGCGAGGCCGGTGCTCACGGCTCCGGCGGCCGGTATGGCGGGAGCACCCGACCATGTGAACAGGCCGGGGGCATCAGGTTGGCCGGTGCCGCTCTGGTCCGTCTCCGCAAAGGAACTGATCAGACCTCGCGCGATCTCGTCGAGTTGGCTCTGCATCTTCGGCGCGACATCGTCGCGGAGCTGGAGCATGGCCGCGATGCTGCCCGAGGCGGTGGTGTTGCCGCCGCTTCCCGGCTGAAGAGGCACGCCGTCGATCCTGATCGGGTTGCCTGCCATGCCGGGCGTGTAAACGGCATTCGGATCGAAGGAGATGGCGCGGGGGACCGTCTCGTAGAGCGTCGTGCCGTCCGTCGTGGTCAGCACCATGTCGTTGTCGCCACGCGTCATGGTGGAGACGGGTATATATTGCGCGATCTGTTTCAAAATAGAATCGCGCTGATCGAGCGCGTCGGAAACGTCGCTGCCGCTACGGGTCCCCGAAATGACCGCCTTGTTCGCCTGGTCGAAATTCTGCAGCAGGTTGTTCAGCTTGTCGACGGACGACGATATCTGCGAATCCATCTGCGCGCGGAAGCTTTGGATCGCTTGGGCGCCGTTGTTGAGATTTTGGACCATCTGTGTCGCGGCATCGATCGCATTGGCCGCAAGCGAATTGTTGGATGGCGTGGCGGAATAGAGATTGATCGCCTGCTGCAATTGCCCGAGCAAGGTTGCGGGCGAGGTGGAATTATCCGAACCATTGATTGCCAGTTCGAGCTGGTTCAGCCCGTCCCGCAGGGCGCTCTGACCCTGATAGGACGAAAGAGCCTCGATGTTCTGGCGAAAGAGCGCGTCGTTGGCGGCGCGCTGGATGGTCACGATCTGCGCCCCGTTTCCAGCCGTAGCGGTGACGGCGGAGCGGCGCCCGTAATCCTCATTGCCCGCGTTGGCGATATTGCTGGAGACGACGCTGGTCTGGCGCGAGGTGTTGAAGAGCGCCGTCTGTGCGATCGAGAGGGCCGTGGTCAGCGACATTATCTGCCTTTCCGTATCTCTTTGCCCTCTTCCCTCGTCATATCCAGCGCCATGGCGGCGCGGATCACTTCAGGTTGAGGAGAATGTTCATCAGGTCCGAGCCTGTCTGAAAAACCTTCGAATTGGCGGAGTAATCGCTCTGCGCCTGGATCATGTTCGTAAGTTCCGTCGCGATATCCACGTTGGAACCTTCGAGTGCGCCTGACTGGATCGCGCCCATACCGTTGGTGTTCGGGAAGCCCATCGTCACGGCGCCGGAATTGTTGTTGGCCGAGTAGACGTTGCCGGAAAGGGCGCTCAAATTGTCGGGGCTGGGCACATCTGCAATGGGAATACGATAGAGCGCCGCCGAAGAACCGTCCTTATATTCGGCCGTGACGGTTCCGTCGTTGCCGATCGTCACCTTGCTCACGCCGTTCGGGGCATTGCCGTTTACCTTGCCTGCGGTGACTGTGTAGTTCGTCGCAAGCTGGGTCGTCGACGACAGGTCGAGAGCGAGAGTCTTCCCGTTGGGGATGGGCACGGAAATTTTCGTCGCACTCGTGGAGGCAAGCGCGCCAGTCGCGGGATCGAAAGTCAGGTTCTGAGTGGCCAAAGGACCGGAACTGTAGGGAAAACTCGTGCCAGGGGTCGCGTCCGCCTGGTTGTAAACTGCTACTTCCCAAGCGTTGTCAGCGGTCTTGGTCGAATAGACGTCGAGCATCACCTGATTGCCGAGTTGGTCATAGGTGACGAGTGAGGATTTCGCGGTATAAGTCGCTGTCGCCGAGTTTGCCGATGGCAGATCGGCGGCGGCTACCGCGGTGGCGCTCGAAGGCAGATTGGCGGCGAAGACGCCTTCGGTGGAAGGTGAGGCGGTCAGCTTCGCCTGGTCGATCGTCACCGGGACAAGCCCTTGAAAGCCGTTCGCCGTCACGGAAGGCGTGCCGTTGGCGTAGCTGTAGCCGAGAAGCGTGTAGCCGGCAGCGTTGACAAGCTGGCCCTGGGGATTGGGAACGAAGGAACCCGCGCGTGTCAGGTAGGGCGTGCCGTTGGCGTCCGACACGACGAAGAAGCCGTTGCCCTGGATCGCGAGGTCGGTATCGGAGGTCGTGTATTCAAGCTGCCCGTCGTCGGTAACATCATGGATGGTGGTGGTGGTGACGCCGCCGGAATTGTAATTGCCGGAAGTGCTGGGGAGGAGCAGGCTGGAAAATTGCGTGTCCGACCTCTTGTAGCCCGTCGTGCTCGAATTCGCGATGTTGTCGGCGACCGACGACAGGCGATTGGACTGCGCGGACATTCCCGACACACCCGTCCGCATCATTCCATAAAGGCTCATGACCTGTTCTCCTCGATTCTCACGCCGAGCCTGGCTTTTCGATCGGAGCCGGCAAGGGCACCGCGGGGATCATACGACCTCTGACTTGCGCGAGGCTGGCCATGGCAGGCACAGCGTCAATCAATCAGGCGGTAGCCGAGGAAGCGCTTGGAATCGATCGGGTCCACGCCGAGTTTTTCCCTCAGTTTCTTGCGAAGCTTGCTGATATGACTCTCGACGACGTTCTCCTCGACCTCTTCGTCGAAAACACCGTAGATGGCGTTGAAAACTTGCGTCTTGGTGACGCGGCGTCCCCGGTTTGCCGCGAGGAATTCCAGGATGCGCCGCTCGCGCCGCGGGAGCGGGAGCGTCGTTCCGGCAATTTCAGGATCGCGACCGTCGGTGAAAATCCGCAACGCGCCGATGTCGGTAAACGGCGCTTCCTCATTGAGACGGCGTCTGATGGCCGAGATCCGCGCCAGAATCTCACGGATGTGAACCGGCTTGCGGATGACGTCATCGACGCCGGACTCAAAGAGCTTCAACGTGTTTTCCAGCGAGTGCTGTTCGCTAAGAGCGATGACGGGAGCGCTGGTGCGCGAACGTATGAGACGTGGCGAGGGCGGCTCTTCCCCGCATTCCCCGATCAGCACAGCGCGCACCGCCTTCACTTCTTCGTCGGCCGCCGTCTCGACCCATTCGCCGAATTCGCTCGATCCGAAACCGGCGCTCGCCACTCCCTCGCGATCGAAGAGGGAATTATACCCTTCTTTCACGAGGTCCCGCTCGTCCACTATGACAATCATTGTCCAAACCCCGAATCATTCGTTCCTGAGCCCCGCGGAAAGGGGTATCCGCAGGCGGCGACGGTGAACAACCACCATTTCTTGGGGGGCATTTTTAGGGATGGCGCCGTGCCGCGCGGAGAGGATTCGCGCAGGGGCCGGACCGGACCAGCGGACATAGCTCCGACCTCTTAACAGTGTCTTGCGATCTCCGCGAAGCGAGCGGAGGCTACAAAGGACCGGAGATCACTGCAATTTTCAATTGCAGAAGCGCCGCGCGTTGGGCGTCCATTTACCGAAGCCGGTGGCCACCATATTGGCGATGACGCGGCAGACATATTGCTTCTGCGCAGGATCGTTATCCGGGCCGGCATGATAGCGGGCGACGGCCATCGACCAACTCACATGTTTGCGCTTCAACTCGGCAAGAAATTGCGCGGCGTAATCGACATTGAGGCGGGGATCGAACATCTGGGCCACGCTGGCGAAATGCGAACCGTGATAGAGATGGTTGATCTGCATGCATCCTATGTCGATCAGCCGCGCGCCATGCGCTTCGGCCTGGTCGAAAATCTGCAATGCTTGCGCGCGTGTCGGAGGGAAATAGGCCTTGCCTTCGACGTTCAGCGCATAAGGCTGCAATGTTCCCTTTTTCCCCGTTTCAGTTAGGCCGACGGAATACAATATGCCGATCGGGATGCCATATTGCGCCGAAGCGCGCAGGATTTCCGTCTCGCACGGATTGGGCGCCGCGGCCGCGGGGGCGAGCGTGCAGAGGCTAGATATAAAGGCCGCGAGAGCCGCCGTCGCCGCCAGCCGGCTGAGACGCCGGGATATGTGCATTGTCACCATTGTTGCTTCCCGCATTGCCTCGCGCCGCACCGCCGCCAGAACCTCCGCCGGAATTGGCGGAAGCCTGGAATTGCGTGTTGCCCTGTGCCTGGGCCGTAGCCTGGCTTGCTCCCGCTGCGGCCGTGTTGCTTCCTCCATGCTTGATCGTGATGTGGCTGACGTCGAAGCCAAGGGAGCGCAGTGATTTGACGATGTCGTCCGCGTCGCTCGACAGGCGCTGGCGCGCCTCTTCCGTGCCGACCTCGACCTCTATCCTGAGTTGCTGGCCGGATAAGTGCAGATTGGCGGTGACAGAACCTAATTGGGCAGGTTGGAGTGCGATCGACAATGAGCGGACGGGCATCGCCATCGCCGGCCCGTTCGCCAAATAGGCGGCCTGGGTCATGTAGCTTGCCCACGGCCGAGCGCTTTCCATGCCGGAGACAAAGGAAGAGGCGGTCTGGCCGAGAAGGGTACCGCCGGCTCCGCCGGTGCTATCGAAAGCCGTAGGACTCGCTGCGCCCGCTTGCGGGGACGCCGCATGAAGGGTCGCGGATGCCGGTTTTCCCGAGTTGCCGCCACCATCCTGTCCGTGTGATCCTGCATTGCCGCGGTTTGGGCCGCTCGCGCTGGGCGAATTTGCGGGAATGACCGGGGCTGCCGTACTCCCGGCGTCGGCGGACCCGCTATCGGCGCCCCTCTCCATGCCGCTTGCCGCGGGGATCGTCACTTTGTCAGATGCGGCGTCCGCCGATTGCATGGCGACGATCCGGGCGCCGGGCGGGGAGGCGACCGCCGGCGTCATCACGGTAACGCCCGCCATCTTCGCGGAAGCTGGGGGCTGTGCCGCCGACGCCGGGGCAGAGGCCTCGCCGTTGCTGGTTGCGCTGGGTGTCTTTACCAATGGAGCGCCTGGCGTTTCGGAAGCTTGGGCGGTAGCTCCCCGCCTCTCCGACGGATTGACGGATATCGGGAGTTGGCCAGCATTCAGGAGAGCCGAGGCGACGGAACGGGCGTTTGTCCCCTGGACCGCCGGGCTGCCCATATCCGATCCGGCCGACGCGGGTGAGGCGGAACCCGCCGAAGAGCCACCTCCATCGATGCGAGGCGCACTCGCAGCCGTGGGAAGGGAGAGGCCGAAAAGGACCGCCGAGATGCCAATGGGAACAGGCTTGTCTTTCGGGTCGTTCTGATCTCCGGTCTTCTTGCCGGCATCTGCCGCTGCCTTTCCGTTTCCGTCCGCCGTGGCGGAGGGATTTCCGTCCAGCACGGAGCTAGCCTCGTGCGCGCCCTCGTCTTGCGTCGGAAGAGGCGAAGCAGCGGTGGCCTCCTCGATGTCGCCTTCCGGCGAATCGGCCTCATCATGCGGTCGGCCTGGCCTTTGTTGCGCGGAGGATGAAGCGGAAGACGATCCCGCTTGCCTGCCCCCGCCATCGGGCATGTCGAGCAGGCCTGAGAAGCCCGATCCGCCACCCGAAGCGGCGGAGCCGCCGGCGTTCTTCGATGGAATGGACGGGTTGAGAGCGGTAGGCGCGATGCTGGAACTCATTTTGAAGTTTCCTGCAGAAGCTTGTCGATGGATTGCAGTTGCTGGCGGGTTTGGCTGACCAGCGTCTCGGTTGCATTGGCGGCGAGCATGCCCGGTTTCTGAGCTGTGTCTCCGTTGAGAGCGGGAGGCGCTCCCTCGTCGGTGGCGATTTTGGGAGCGATGAGCTTTGCCGCCTCGGGCGTGGGTGGGCGGGCAGTGACTTCGCGCGCGATACGCAGCGCCGCGTCGCGCAACTGCCTGTCGCTTTCGCTCAATTGTTGCGGATCGATCGCCTGCAGTTTCTCGATTATTTCGCCGACATCGGTCGATGTGATCGAAGCGACGCTGGCATAGAGCCCCGCCCGCGGATCGGATGGAGTGTCGCCGGCGGGAGGCTCCGCGCGTTTCGACGCGAAGACGGCGAGGTCGGTTTGGCCCTCGAGAGCTGCGGCGCGGGCAAGGCGCAGGTAGATAAAGCGCTGATGCTCCGCATCCATGTCGGAGATGACCGCGGCGATCGCATCGAGTCGAATGGCAGGACGCAATCCGACGACGCCCGATACGAAGGAATCGGCAAACTGGCCGGCATAGGGGGAATGTAAAAAGCGCCTGACATACTGATCGGAGGCGCGCAGGAAGCGGGCCTTGTCTCCCGCCTGGACCGCCAATGCCAGGCTTCGGCGCAACGCGGCTTCCTCGATCAACGTGCCGGGCGCGAGCAGCCTCGCCTGGTCGAGCGCGGAGAGGGCGCGGGCAGGGCTCACCGACGCAAGGACGGAGCCTTTGACAAGAGCCAGGAACGCGCCGAGTTCCGGCTCCTCAGCCAGCGGATCGACGCCTTTCAACGCTTCGATTGCATCCGCCGGACGGCCGTTTATGTATCCCATGACGCCCTTGGCGAGAGCCTTGTCCGCCGGGCTGATCTCCGCCTTCGCCAGCAATTCCGTCACCGTCCGGGGGTTGCCGCCGCTCATCGCATACATCAGCAGCGCACGGAAATTGCGTTGCTCCTTGAATTCGGCGATGCCGGTCCTTTTCAGCCGCTCGTCGATCATTTCGAGAAGCTTGCGCTGCATCGGCATCGCGGCGCTGTCGCCATTCGCGATGCGGTCCTGAACGAGTTGCAGGGATCGGACCATCTGATAAGGCTGAAGCTGGAAATTCGACGGCGCGCCGAAAGCGCACGGCGCCGCCGCCATAAGGATGACGGCCGCGGCCGTACAGCTTGCCGCAGAGCGCGTGCGCCGCATTATCCGGCCGGCTCCAGAAGGATCTCGATGCGGCGATTGGCGTCCGCATAGGGATCGTCTTTCACCTTGAGCTTGCGGTCGGCATAGCCGGTGATGGAAAGAACGCGTTTTTCGTCGAGGCCCGCCCTGACGAGCATATAATAGGCTGCTTCGGCGCGCGCCGCCGAAAGCTGCCAATTGTCAGAGCCGCCGCCCTTGAACGGACGGGCGTCGGTGTAGCCGTTTATGCGGATTTGCCCTTTGTGCGCAGCGAGCGTCCTGGCAATCTTCTCCATTGCAAGGACGAGTTCCTTGCGCGGCACCGCCGACCCGATTTCAAACATGCCGTAGTTGAGCTGGTCCGTCACAGAGATCGCAATTCCCTTGTCGGTCGGGACGACGCTCAACCCCTGAAAGACCTTATCGTTCTTGCCGAAATCCTTCGCCAGCTGCTCGCGGATCGAACGTGCCTCCTCCGCCATCCGGGCGGTAGCGCCTGCCTGGCTGGGGGCGATCGCAGCGGGCTTCTTGTCCGCCGCAGCAGGAGCGGCCGGAGCCAGCTTCGCCGCCGTTCCGGCGGCCTGTTTCGGTTCATGCTTTTCATCGGCCACCTTGGCCGGCGACGATTTGCTCGCCTCAGGAGCAGGCGCAGGAGAGGCAGGGGCTGGAAGCGTGGTTTCGACTGCGTCTTTCGGCTGATGGATCTGTTCCGACCAGAAGTCCGGCGCGAAGGGGTCGCGATAGGCCTTTCCGCCGGATGCGCCCGTTGCCGGTCCAGCTTGCTCGGCGCCGCCATCGCCCTTGGAACTGATGTTCTGCTTGACGCCCGTCTCGCCGGCTATCTCCGACAGCACGGCGTAGGGGTTGGAGAAGAGATCGCCGTCGGAGGGATGGCTCTTGTCCGCGGCAGCGGCGGCGGGATGGCTGTCCTTCGCGGCCTTGGCTTGCTTTTCATCGGGCGAAATCTTGGCGTCGTCGTTCTTGTCGCCGTTTTTGGATTTTGCCAGCGGGTCGGTCATGTCGGGGTTGTCCAGCCCCTTGCGGCTGGTGTTGCGGTCGATCAGCTTGACCGGATTGAAATAGCTCGCCAGCGCGACCCTGGTCTGTTCGTTCGCGGCGTTGATCAGCCACATGACGAGGAAGAAACACATCATCGCCGTCATGAAATCGGCGAAGGCGATCTTCCAAACGCCGCCGTGATGCGCGTCGTCATCATCATGGCCGCCGCGCCGGACGATAATGATTTCCTGCCTCGGCTCGCCGTCCGCTCCAATGCTCATGAAAGTGCCTCCATGAGGGACACGGACCATTCGGCAAGACGCGTCTCGAAGACCGTTTCGTTAATATCGACCGTGATATCCATCCCGGGACTCTCCGCATGCTCGAGATGGACGGCCCAGTCGCCGAGATGCTCCGCCAGCGCCGCGAAAAGCGGTTGCGGGCCTTTCACGCGGATGCGGATCGTTTCGTCGTCCCCCGCCGCCTGCCTGATCGTACGCGCCAGTTCAGCGATGCTGCGCTTGCATACGTCGTCGCTGACGATTGAACTGAGAATGCGGGCGGTTGCCGCTCCGGTAAGAGCAACGAGCCGTTCCTCCATTCCCTCCAGCCTCTCCAGCATCCGTCCCGCAGCCTCGCTTCCCGCCGCGATCAGCATCTCCTCCACTTCGCGGGCGTGCGCTTCCCGCTCGGCTGCTAGCCTTTCCTGAAAGCGCTCTTCAAGCCTAGCGGTGATCTCCGCCCCCGCCTTTTCGCGTTCGTTGGCCAGCAGGGCGTCGAGATCCATCCGGACGGGCGGTTCCGGCTCGGTCGCGGCCGGCCTGACCTCGGCGGCCCGGGCCAGCCTGCGTTCCGTCCGGCCAAAATCCATCAGCATGTCGGCGAGCGCTGCTGCGGCCATCAGCTTACTCCCTGCCTCGCCCACTTACGCAGGATCAGCGCCGTCCGTTCTTCATTCAGATCGACCATGCGGGCCAGCCTTTCCTGCGGCGCCGGCCGCAGCTTTTGGCGCAGCTCATCCATGGGATTGGCGGCGGCAACGCCCATGGCGTCGCTTCCAGGCAAGGCGATCTGACCCTCGCCGGCCGGCAGCGCCCTGACATCATTCTGCGCGAGCGCGTTTGCGGGCGGCTTCATCAGCGCGGAGGTGAGCGGCTTGAGGCCGAACCATGTCAACAGGAACGCCACGACAATGAAGGCAGCCGCGTTGATCAACGTTCCGACATGCACGGACAGACGGTCCATCAGGCTTGGCCCCGCGGTTGTCGCATTGCTGTCCATGTCGGAGAAAGGAACCGCCGCGACATCGATCACGTCGCCGCGCTTCTTGTCCAAGCCGGTCGCCGATGCGACCACCTTGTTGATCTCCGCAATCCTCGCATTGATCTGGTCAGGCGTCGCCGATTTGCCGAGGATCGCCTTCAGCCTGTCCTGATTGACGACAACCGCGATGGAGAGCCGGTCGATCGAATAGCCGTTGCTGGTGGTGTTGATCTTCTTGGAATTTATCTCGTAGTTCGTCGTGTCCTCACGGCGGTCGCGCTGCTCCGAGCTTTTCGGGCCTTGCGCCGACGGCTGCTGCTGCTCCGGCAGGTTCTGCTGGACCGTCGTCGGCGGCGATGCCTGGGTCTGGTTCGAATTGTCCGTGGAGCGGACCGACTGCACCGAGCGTTCGACGCGCGAATCGGGATCGTAGATGGTTTCCTCGATCTTGCGCTGGTCGGTGTTCACGTCGGCCTTGACGCTGGCGCGGAAATTGTCCTCGCCGAGGTAAGGCGTGAGCGCGCGGCGGATATTTTCCTCGATCTGCGTTTCCACGGTGCGCTCGACGCCGAGCGAACGGCTCGCCGTCGAATTGCTCGGGTCGTCGCCGGCGGCGAGAAGCGTTCCGCTGGTGTCCGTCACTGTCACCTTGTCCGCCGTGAGGCCGGGAACGGCCGCGGCGACGAGATAGCGTATGGTCATGGCGACGCGAACCGCATCGACATTGGTGGCCCGGATCATGACCGAAGCCGTCGGCGTCTCGTCGACGCGGCGGAAGTTCGCCCGTTCGGGCATGACGAGATGGACGCGCGCCGCCTTGACGCCGTCGATCGCCTGGATGGTGCGCGCGATCTCGCCTTCCAGCGCGCGAACCTTCGTCACCTGCTGCATGAAGGAAGTCAGGCCGAGCGAACCGACATGGTCGAAAAGCTCGTAGCCGGCATTGGCGCTGGTCGGAAGGCCCTTTTCCGCGAGGAGCATGCGGGCGCGGGGAGCGCTTCCGGCGGGAACCAGGATGGCCGTTCCCTTGCTGTCCACATCGAAGCGGATTCCGGCATCGCCCAACGCCAGGCCGATCTGGTTGACATCGGAACGGTCGAGACCGGTGTAAAGCGTTTCATAGGCGGGGCGGTTGAGATAGACCGAGGCGAGGCCGATCAGCGCCATGACGAGAACCGCTACGCCGCCCATGATGAAAAGACGGCGCGGCCCGAAGCTGCGGAGGTTGTCGACGATGTTCTGGATCTGCTCCGGCACTGGCCATAGCTCCGCGATGTTGCAGGGCGAAGCCTAAAGGTCGAAGCTTGTGCGAAAATGAAATCGGGCCGCGCTTGCGGCGCGGCCCGATGCGCTGGGTTTCCCCGGCCGTTGTCCCCTGAGGCGGTTAGCGGAACAGCGACAGGATGCTCTGCGAGTTGGAGTTGGCGATCGACAGGGCCTGGATGCCGAGCTGCTGCTGCGTCTGCAGAGCCTTCAGGCGGGTCGAAGCCTCGTTCATGTCGGCGTCGACCA
>JBQCEL010000102.1:0-2419 GCA_051960255.1 Rhizobiaceae bacterium | reverse complement strand
CGGGCGAACTTGTTCCAGGGACAGACAGAGAGGCAATCGTCGCAGCCATAGATGCGGTTGCCGATCGCTTGGCGGAACTCATGCGGGATCGGCCCCTTGTGTTCGATGGTGAGATAGGAGATGCAGCGCCGCGCATCGAGACGGTAGGGCGCGGGAAAGGCCTTGGTCGGACAGATGTCGAGACAGGCATGGCAGGAGCCGCAATGATCCGTCTCCGGCAAATCGGACTCCAGTTCAGCCGCGGTGAAGATCGAGCCGAGGAAGAGCCAGGAGCCGAATTCACGGCTGACGAGGTTGGTGTGCTTGCCTTGCCAGCCGATCCCGGCGGCTGCGGCAAGCGGCTTTTCCATCACCGGCGCGGTGTCGACGAAAACCTTGACCTCGGCGCCACTCCGCGCCGCTAGCTTGCCGGCGACCTGTTTGAGCTTGCCTTTGACTACATCGTGATAATCGCGGTTCTGCGCATAGACCGAGATCGCGCCGCGATCCCTTTCAGCCAGAACCGCCAGAGGATCGTGTTCCGGGCCGTAATTCATGCCGAGCATGATGATGCTTTTCACGTCCGGCCAGAGCGTTAGCGGATCGCCGCGGCGCTCGGCCGTCTCCGCCATCCAGCCCATCGTGCCGTGAAAATTGTCGGCGAGAAATCGCTTCAGCTTTGCTGGCGCGTTTTCAATTGCGCCCGGCCGGACGACTCGGCAGACATCGAAACCGACGGCAGCCGCTTCCCTGGCGATAAAATCGCGCATCGATGGAGCCTTGCCGCCGCGTGGACGGATTGTCGTCCCGTCAGAAATCGAGATCGGCATAATGCGATGCGGGCTGAAGGCCGCGCACGCGTTCGGCCAGAAGCGGCCTGAAGGAGGGCCGCGACTTCAGCCTTGTATACCATTCGCGCGCGGCGGGATGGTCGTTCCACTCGATCTCGCCGAGATAGTCGAGCACCGAAAGCGCCGCGGCAGCAGCCATGTCGGCATAGGTGATGCGCGTCCCGGCGAGCCAGTTGCGCGTGCCGGCGAGCCAATTCGTATATTTCATATGCTGCTTGATGTTGGAGCGCGCCGCGCGAATCGCGGTGGAATCCGGCGAGCCGCCGCCCTGTTCACGGTCCATATAAGGCTTGATCACGCGTTCGCGCACCAGATGACGGGTGACTTCGCCTTCCATCTTGCCGAGATACCAGTCGACGAGGCGGCGGATTTCCGCCCGTTCCATCGGGTTTTCGGCGAGGAGCCGCTTGTCGCGTTTCAGGACGCCGCGTGTCTCGTCAAGATATTCCGCGATGACATTGGCTCCCACAATCGGCACGTCGCCCTCGGCCAGGAGGACGGGTAGTGTCCCTGCGGCGTTGAGCGCCAAAAACTCCTTGCGGCGCGTCCAGGGCCGTTCCTCGATCAAAGCCAGGTCCTCGCCATATTCCGCGAAGCAGAGCCTGACGAAACGGCAATTGGCGAAGAGGGGTTGATGAAACAGCGTCAGCATCAGGGGTCCGGAGGTGCTATCTGGCTTTTGCAGGCAGAGGCCGGTAAATCTCAGCGGTCCGATTCACGAGGAAGATTCGGCCGACTGTGCGCCAAGACCCTATAGGGTGAGTTGGCCGCCGTGACAAGCAACGCCCTTAGGCGGTTCGGTCCAGGAGAAGAGCCATGGAACACCAGCCGGTCTTCGACGCCGTCACGCTGGGCATTCTCGAGGGGTTGACGGAATTCATTCCCGTGTCCTCGACCGGGCACCTTCTTCTCGCCAGCCATTTTCTCGGCTTCAAATCGGCAGGCAAGACCTTCGAAATCCTGATCCAGCTCGGCGCCATTCTGGCAATCGTCGCCGTCTATTTCGGCAAACTGTGGCAAATGCTCGTAACGCTGCCGAGCAGCCGCCAGACACAGAAATTCGTCGCCGGCATCCTGCTCGCCTTCATCCCTGCCGCCGTGATCGGCGTGTTGCTGCACGATTTCATCGAGACGGTGCTGTTCGAGACGCCGAAGCTGATCTGCATCATGCTGATCCTCGGCGGCGTCATTCTCCTATGGGTGGACAGGATGGATCTCAAGCCCACCTATCACAATGTCGAAAAATTCCCGTACTGGCTCTATCTCGGCATCGGCTTCTTCCAATGCCTGTCGCTGATACCGGGCACGTCACGCTCCGGCTCGACCATTGTCGGCGCGATGCTGATGGGGGTGGACAAGCGCGCGGCGGCGGAATTCTCCTTCTTCCTCGCCATCCCGACCATGGTCGGCGCCTTCGTCTATGATTTCTACAAGAACCGGCACGAGTTGCACTCGTCCGACCTGGCGCTCATCGCCATCGGCTTCGTGGCGGCTTTCGTGGTGGCGCTCGTCGTCGTGCGCACGCTCCTCGATTTTGTCTCCAAGCGCGGCTATTCGCTGTTCGGATGGTGGCGGCTCGTCGTCGGTAT
>JBQCEL010000101.1:0-2242 GCA_051960255.1 Rhizobiaceae bacterium | reverse complement strand
GCAAGATTGGTGGCGGCAACACCAGACGACCTCCCTGCTGTGCTCGCTGGTTATGAAGAGCTACGCCGGCCACGCATCCGACGTGTAAGCCGTCGCGGCGCTTTCAACCATTTCGCCTGGCACGCGGCGGGGCCGATCGCGGCCGCCCGCAACCTCATCCTGAAAACCCGCTCGCCCGAAAAGCTGGCCGCCGATCTCGACTGGCTTTACGGATGGGATATGGAGGATGAGAAGGGTTGACGGAAAACTTGCGTAGCTACATAATTGTAGTGCGGAGGGGGAGCGTGCAGTTCGAATGGGACGAAGCGAAGGCCGAGAGCAATTTTCGTAAGCATGGCGTGCGGTTCAGCACGGCAGTTCGCGCCTTTCTGGATCCGTTCGCTATATCGGAGCAGGACCGGATAGAGGATGGCGAATTCAGACGGCAGACTCTGGGGCTGGTGGATGGCTCCCTGCTCTTGTTGGTAGCCCATTCTGATCGCGAGGAAGATGGGATCGAGATTGTTCGCATCATCTCAGCACGAGAAGCTACCCCACGGGAGAAGAAGTATTATGGCCAGAATCGTCAGATATACACTCGACTTTGATAATCCTCCCACACTTACGGAGGAGCAAAAGGCTGAGTTGGAGGCACTGAAGGCCAGGCCGGATAGCGAAATCGACACGAGCGACATCCCGGAACTCGACGAGAATTTTTGGAAAAACGCTGTCCGCAATCCCTATTTCAAGCCGATCAAGAAGCAGCTTACGCTCCGCCTCGATTCCGATTTGATCGCCTGGTTCAAACGTCGCTCAAAGCAGGGGCGCGGCTATCAAACGCGCATCAACGAGGCGTTGCGCGAATATGTCACGGAGCAAGAAAAGAAGGCGGGGTAGAACGAAAACGGAGGTCGTCTTTGTTCGGCTTTGTCGACCGGGACTCGGCGCAAGCCTCCCTCATTATGAGGTGCGAGCGAAGCGTGCCTCGAACCACGCACCATAAATCAGCGTAAAATCTGGCTGAGGAAGAGCTTTGTGCGCTCGTGCCGGGGGTGAACAAAGAATTCCGCCGGCGTGTTCTGCTCCACGATCTGGCCCTGGTCCATGAAGATGACGCGGTTCGCGACCATGCGCGCGAATCCCATCTCGTGCGTGACGCACAGCATCGTCATCCCCTCCTCGGCCAGGCTCACCATCGTTTCCAGCACCTCCTTGATCATCTCAGGGTCGAGCGCCGATGTCGGCTCGTCGAAGAGCATGATCTTCGGGTTCATGCACAAGGAGCGTGCGATCGCCACGCGCTGCTGCTGCCCGCCCGACAATTGGCCAGGATATTTATTGGCCTGCTCGGGTATTTTCACCCGGTTCAGGAAGTGCATGGCGGTTTGCTCCGCCTGCTTTTTCGGGATTTTGCGCACCCAGATCGGAGCCAGCGTACAGTTCTCCAGTATGGTGAGATGCGGAAAGAGGTTGAAGTGCTGGAAGACCATGCCGACCTCGCGGCGCACCTCGTCGATCCTCTTCAGATCGTCCGTCAGTTCGATGCCGTCGACGACGATCCTGCCTTTCTGATGGTCCTCCAGACGGTTGATACAGCGGATCAGGGTCGATTTTCCCGATCCCGACGGGCCGCAGATGACGATGCGCTCGCCGCGCATAACTTTCAGATCGATGTCTCTCAGGACGTGGAAATCGTCATACCATTTGTGCAGGCCGGCGATTTCGATCGCCACATCGGTATCCGACACATGCATGCGCTCCGCGCGGACGCGGAGTTCATCGGCTTTGACGGCGTTTTCTCTCGTCATTCCCCTCGACTCCCCTATCGCTTGCGTTCTCTGTCGAGCCGGCGTTCGATGAATTGCGAATAGCGCGACATGGCGAAACAGAAGCACCAATAGACGAAACCGGCGAAAACGAGCCCCGAAAGCGGCGTCTGCGGGCTGGCCCAGTTGGCGTCGGAAAAATTCTGCGTCACCGTGCCGAGCAGGTCGAACATGCCGATGATATAGACGAGCGTCGTATCCTTGAAGAGGCCGATGAACTCGTTGACGATGCCAGGAATCACAAGCTTCACCGCCTGCGGCAGGACGATCAGCCCCATCTTCTGCCAATAGGAAAGACCGAGCGAATCCGCGCCATCGTATTGACCTGTCGGTATGGCCTGCAGGCCGCCGCGGATCACTTCCGCCATATAGGCGCCGGCAAAGATCGATACGCCGACCAGCGCGCGCAGCAATTTGTCGAAAGTCGTTCCGGGCGG
>JBQCEL010000100.1:0-4756 GCA_051960255.1 Rhizobiaceae bacterium | reverse complement strand
CCCGTATCGGGATCGATTTCGACCTCGCAGATGTAGCAGCCAGCCGGGAAGGTGAAGTTCGACGGATCGTAGAAGGCGGTCTCCTTCAGGCCGGGTTCCATGCCTGCCGGCAGATTATGCGCCGTATAGGCCGCCAGCGCCACCTGGAACCAGGGCAGGGTCTTGTCTGTGCCGGCAACTTTCAGTTCGCCGTTCTCGATCACAATGTCGCCCTCGTCCGCTTCCATCAGATGCGCGGCGATCTTCTTCGCCTTGCCTTCCACCTTGTCGAGCGCCTTGACGATGGCCGACATGCCGACGGCGCCGGAGCGCGAGCCGTAGGTGCCCATGCCCATCTGCACCTTGTCGGTGTCGCCATGGACGATCGAAACCTGCTCGAGCGGAATGCCGAAGCGCTGCGAAACGAGCTGCGAGAAGGTCGTCTCGTGGCCCTGACCGTGGCTGTGCGAGCCGGTCAGCACCTCGATCGTGCCGACGGCGTTGACGCGCACTTCGGCCGATTCCCAGAGCCCGACGCCCGCCCCGAGAGACCCGACAGCCGCGGACGGCGCGATGCCGCAGGCTTCGATATAGCAGCTCATGCCGAGGCCTCTCAGCTTGCCGCGCTTCTTCGCGTCTTCCCGGCGCTTGGCAAAGCCCTGGTAGTCGGCCGCCTTCATCGCCGCGTCGAGAGAGGTGGCGTAGTCGCCCGCGTCATAAGCCATGATGACCGGTGTCTGGTGCGGGAATTGGGTGATGAAATTCTTGCGCCTCAGTTCGGCGGGGGAGACGCCCAGTTCCCGCGCCGCCGTTTCCATCATGCGCTCGACGACATAGGTCGCTTCCGGCCGGCCGGCGCCGCGATAGGCATCGACGGGCGCCGTGTTGGTATAGACGGCGCGGACATTGGCGTGGATCGCGGGAATGTCGTACTGGCCCGACAGCAGGGTCGCGTAGAGATAAGTCGGGACCGAGGAGGAGAAGAGCGACATGTAAGCGCCGAAATTGGCGATCGTGTCGACCTTGAAGCCGATGATGCGGTTGTCCTTGTCGAAGGCCATCTCCGCATGGGTGACATGGTCGCGGCCATGCGCGTCGCACAGGAAGCTTTCGGTGCGGTCGGCCACCCATTTGACCGGCACGCCAGTCTTCTTCGAGGCCCAGAGGCAGACGACCTCCTCCGGGTAGATGAAGATCTTGGAGCCGAAGCCGCCGCCGACGTCGGGCGCGATGACGCGCAGCTTGTTTTCCGGCGCGACATTATAGAACGCGCTCATCACCAGGCGGGCCACATGCGGGTTCTGGCTGGTCGTCCAGCAGGTGAAATGATCCTCCGCTTTGTCGTAATGGCCGAGCGCGGCGCGGGGCTCCATGGCGTTCGGCACGAGGCGATTGTTGACGATGTCCATCCTGGTGACATGCGCCGCGTTTTTGAGCGCGGCATCTGTAGCCCTGGCGTCGCCCAGTTCCCAATCATAGATCAGATTGCCTTCGGCCTCGGGATGAAGCTGCGGCGCGCCCTTTTCCAGCGCCTTTACCGCGTCGGAAACGGAGGGGAGCTCCCTGTAGCTCACTTCCACGGCTTCGGCCGCGTCGCGCGCCTGGCCCTTTGTCTCGGCAACCACGATCGCCACGGCGTCGCCGACATAGCGCACCCGATCGACCGCGAGCGGCGACCACGCGCCCATCTTCATCGGCGTGCCGTCCTTGGAATGGATCATCCATCCACAGATGAGATTGCCGATGCCGTCGCCCTTCAACTGCGGCCCGGTCAGGACGTCGATGACGCCCGGCATCGCCTTCGCCTTCGAGACATCGAGACCGGTGATCTCGGCATGAGCGTGCGGACTGCGAACGAAAGCCGCGTGCTTCATGCCCGGCACGACCATGTCGTCGACATAGCGTCCGGCGCCGGTGATGAACCGCCTGTCTTCCTTGCGCGCGACGCGTGCGCCTATTCCTTCAACGCCCATGAAACATCTCCTCCGTGGAAGGGCAGTAAGGGATTAGGGCAATATGGGAAGAAGATGATCTCGCGCTTCTCGTCCCGAAGCGAAGCAGTTTCGCTTGCTGCCCTACTCCCCTACTGCCTTATTGCCTCATTCAAGCCGCTTTCGCCGTGCCGCCCTTGCCCATCGCTTCCGAAGCGGCGAGCACCGCCTTGACGATGTTGTGATAGCCGGTGCAGCGGCAGATATTGCCTTCGAGCTCGTGCCGCACGGTCTTTTCGTCGAGGCCTTCCGGGTGCCTTGCGATCATATCCACACTGGTCATGATCATGCCCGGCGTGCAGAAGCCGCATTGCAGCCCGTGATGCTCCTTGAAGGCGGCCTGGACGGGATGGAGATCCGCGCCCGCCGTCGCCGCGAGCCCTTCGATGGTGAGGACCTCCGAGCCCGAAGCCTGCGCCGCGAGCATGGTGCAGCTCTTCACCGCCTTGCCGTCGACATGAACGACGCAGGCGCCGCATTGCGAGGTGTCACAACCGACATGCGTGCCGGTCAATCCGAGATTTTCCCGCAGGAAATGGACAAGCAACGTCCGGTCCTCGACATTGCCGGAAACCTCGCGCCCGTTCACAACCATATTGACTTCGGACATGTATCCTCCCTCGAATTCGCGTCTGGTACCCGATCTGCCGATTGCAACCATAGCCGCTTTTCTGCGGCTGTACAGCCCGTCTTCTCGGCGGCAAATCGTACTTTCGGACAGTGCCGGAACGCAGGCAAGGACGTCCGGAAAGGCGATGCCCCTCCTGCCGCCCAATCCCCTGCGAGGCGCGCCGCCATTAGCGAAACGGCAAGGCCTTGGCGCTAGCAAGGAGCGGCAAAAGGCGCACAGGTATGCAAAACGCAGCCATATTTTCCGTTCGTTCGGGCGCGGCCCTTTGGGGACGCGACCTCGGCCAGGCTTTCCGCGCCTCGCTCAGGCGGCACCGCTGGCTGCACGCAATGGCTCTTTCCGTGCTGGCGATGGCCGTTATCGTCGGCGCCAAGACCGGCAACATGCCGGATTTTGGCGCGGTCGAGGAATATGGCGGCTGGCTGTTCGTCGCCTTCGCCGTTTTCGCCTACGCGCTGGCGATCGGCCGCTTCCTCTGGCTTGCCTTCGTCGAAAGGAACCCTTCGCCGCTCGGCGCCTTCTTCGCCTCCTTCGCGCGCTCTTTCGGCGACGCCGAGCGCATCGCCAATGCGCTGAACGGGCTTTTCGCGATCATCGTCTTCGTCTCCGCCTTCGGCGTGCTGAAAGGCGCGATCGCCATCCTGTCGCCCTTCTATCTCGATCGCACCCTTTCGCACATCGACCATGTCCTCGCCTTCGGCGTGGCGCCCTATCAAAGGCTCTGGTGGCTCGCGGCAAGCCCCACAGCGGTCGTGGTGCTGAACTTTGCCTATAATTTCTGGTTCGTCTTTCTGATCGGCTCCTGCTTTGCCGCCGCGATCAGCGCGCGCGACACCGCGCTCCGGCACCAGTTCATCGCCGCCTTCATGCTGATCTGGACCGTCGGCGGCTTCTTCGTGGCGATGGGCTTTTCCTCCGCCGGCCCGTGCTATTTCGCCCTGCTCGGCCTCGGCGACACATACCAGCCGCTGATGGAAACGCTGAAAGCGATCTCCGCCAGCCATACGCTCTGGGCGCTCGACACGCAGGACATGCTCTGGCAGGGCTATATCGGCGCGCGCGCCGGCAGCGCCGGCATCTCGGCCTTTCCGTCCATGCATGTGGCGATCGCGACGCTTTACGCGCTCTACTGGAGCGACCGCTCGAAAACGGCTGGCATCTTCTTTTGGCTCTTTGCCGCGATAATTTATATCGGCTCGATCGTGCTTGGCTGGCATTACGCGGTGGATGGCATCGGCGGCTTCCTCACCGCGCTCCTCTTGTGGAAGTTTTCGGGCGCCGTCTTCGGCCGATTCGCCGGGGAAGCCCGCGCCACCTGACGACCCACGCCACGGAGAAGCGGTCCGGCTTGTGGAAGCGGGGGCCGGCTGCTAAATCGCCGCCCCATGGCCACACCGCTCGACCACATCCGCAATTTCTCCATCGTCGCCCATATCGACCATGGCAAATCGACGCTCGCCGACAGGCTGATCCAACTGACCGGCGGCCTCGACGCGCGCGAGATGGCCGGCAAGGAGCAGGTGCTCGATTCCATGGACATCGAGCGCGAGCGCGGCATCACCATCAAGGCGCAGACCGTGCGCCTGAACTACCGCGCCAAAAACGGCGAGGATTATGTCCTGAACCTCATCGACACGCCGGGCCATGTCGATTTCGCCTATGAGGTGTCGCGGTCTCTGGCCGCCTGCGAGGGCTCGCTGCTCGTCGTCGACGCCAGCCAGGGCGTCGAGGCGCAGACGCTCGCCAATGTCTACCAGGCGATCGACAACAATCACGAGATCGTCGTCGTCCTGAACAAGGTCGACCTGCCCGCCGCCGAGCCGGAGCGCGTCAAGGAGCAGGTGGAGGAGGTGATCGGCCTCGACGCCTCGCAGGCCGTTCTGATCTCCGCCAAGACCGGCCTCGGCATCGAAGACGTGCTCGAAGCCATCGTCCATCAGCTGCCGCCGCCGCGCGAGGGCAAGGCCGACGCGCCGCTGAAGGCCATGCTGGTCGACAGCTGGTACGACGCCTATCTCGGCGTCATCGTCCTGGTGCGCATCATCGACGGCGTGCTGAAGAAGGGCCAGACCATCCGCATGATGGGCACCGGCGCGAAGTATCTCGTCGAGCGCACCGGCGTCTTCAAGCCGGACCGCGTCAATGTCGACGAGCT
>JBQCEL010000099.1:0-4447 GCA_051960255.1 Rhizobiaceae bacterium | reverse complement strand
AGCAGGTGTTTTTGTGGCGGGTGGGCTGCTGCTCCTGTCCGGCCGCGCCGGCGCTATCACGATCGTGGCGGGTTTCGCGCCAAGCATCACCAACAACCCGAACGCACAACAGATTGAAACGTCGATTGAGACTGCTACCGCCGAGGTCGGCGCACTGTTTTCAAATCCCGGTACGGTCAACATCCTTTTCCAATATCGGGCGGCAAGCGATCCCAACGATATCGGTTCTAGCCTCACAGAGCTCAACACACTGTCCTACAGCGACTACACGGCGAAGCTGACCGCCGCCTCGACCGCCGATCCCGACAACATGGCCTATGTGAGCGCCAACATCAGCAGCGACATCGCACGGCTGCATGAGCAGCGCGCGGTATCCTTCGGCGCAGTCACCGACGATCTTTCCGCTCCCTTCCATCAATCGGCAACACTGGCATCGGCGGAAGTCGACGTGCCGGTGGCGATGGCGGGCGGCGATCTCGAACCTTTCCTCCGCGTCGCCTATCTCGCGAACAGGCAGGGTGGATTCCGGGAAGCGGACAGTGGCGCAGGGTTGGGTCTTTCCGTTGCGCCATTCTCGCATGAGAACTGGACGGAAACGGCGGGCGGCCGCTGGCGCCGCACCTATCATGGCGACGATGCGTGGTTCGCGCCCGAGGCGACAGCCGGCTTCGCCTTCAACGCGCTGGAGGATCCGCCGCAGATGGCCGCAGCGCTTCAAGGCGCTCCTGCAAATACCGGAGCGTTCTCCATCAGCGCCGCACGCGAAGCTCCGCTCGAAGGTATCATCGGGGCGGGAATCGCCGCCGGGCTGGATGGGACGCCCATCGTGCTGCATCTGGACTATGAAGGCCGATTCTCAAACCGCTCCTCCGCCAATAGCGGCCTGGCGAATTTGAGCTATTCGTGGTGATGCATGGGCAAATTCGCCCAACCGGTACAGGGGGCTTAACACCGCTGGACAGAGCCCTGCCCCTCGCCTAAAAAGCCCGTCCTTCGGGGCCAAGCCCCCGATTTTCCGACGGTTTGCCCAGGTAGCTCAGTCGGTAGAGCAGCGGACTGAAAATCCGCGTGTCGGTGGTTCGATTCCGCCCCTGGGCACCACTGCTTTCAGGTCCATTCCGGACACATTGTTTTGTTTTCCTTCACTGATTCAATTGCCCTGCATTGTCTGGCCACAAAAGCCGGCATTAACCCCGTCTTCACCCAATTCCGCCATCTTGAGGCTTGAGCGGGTCAGGTTTTTCGTACCGCTCCATTTTCGATCCAAGACACGTCCGTGTCGCGCAGGCCGAATGCTCGAAACGTCGCTCTACAGCCCGGTCAAGGGTTTTCTCCAAAGCCTGGGCTTTGTCGTAAAGGGCGAAATCGGCGGCTGCGATCTTCTGGCGCTGAGCGATGATTCTCCGCCGATCGTGGTCGTCTGCGAACTGAAATTGAAATTCAATTTTGAACTTGTTCTGCAGGGTGTCGACCGAATGGCCGTCAGCGACGAGGTCTGGCTTGCGGCGGCCGTCTGTTCACGGGGCAAGGGGCGCGAGAGCGACAAGCGGTTCCGCGCCCTCTGCAGACGGCTCGGGTTCGGATTGCTTGGCGTACTCCCGAACGGTGACGTGGAAATTCTGCTCAGCCCAACGGCGCTTGCGCCACGCCGGGACCCTCGAAAGCGCTCAAGGTTGATTGATGAACACCGCCGCCGGCAAGGCGATCCGATGCCTGGCGGCAGTTCCCGCAGCCCGATCATGACGGCTTACCGCCAGGAAGCGCTCTCCTGCGCCGCTGCCCTTTCCGACGGCGCCAAGCGGCCGCGCGACTTGAAGCGCGATAGGCCGAATGCGCAGAAGATACTGCATCGCAATGTCTATGGCTGGTTCAGGCGGATCGACCGCGGCGTTTACGATCTGACCGACGCCGGGCGCGAAGCGCTGGTGCGGTGGCCAAACGTCGGCAATTCCTGAGACCCTGCGAAAGCCGAGAGCGGTCCTTGCCAACCCAGTTCAATAGGCGAGTTTGTAAAGCGCTTCGGCCAAAAGCCGCGTCCCTTCCACCAAATCTTCCACTGACGAGAACTCCTCGGGCGTGTGGCTCCTGCCTTCCTTGCTTCTGACGAAGATCATCGCCACAGGGGCCACGACGGCCATTTGCTGGGAATCGTGACCGGCGCCGCTCGCCATGATCAGATGGGGAATCGCCTGTTCGGCCGCAGCGCTCTTAAGCACTTCGAGAAGATGCGGATCGCTGAGACAGGGATCATGACTGAGGACCGGGCGCACGTCCAATGCCAGACGTCGGCGCTCAGATACCTCCCGGAGAACGGCGTCGTGGACGGCGTATAGCGTCTTGCGCGCTTCCGGATCGGGGTGGCGCGCATCGATGGTGAAGGTGACGGAACGCGGAACGACCGCCGCGCCGTTCGGATCGACATGTACCCTACCTATGGTCGTGACGGCCGGCCGGCCGATCCGGTGCGCATGGTCGATCAGCGTCGAAACAATTTCCGCGAATCCCGCCATCGGATCGCGGCGGCGGTCCATCGGAAAAGCGCCGGCATGGTTCTGTTCGCCGGTAAGCGTCACCTCGACATGGCGAATGCCGGTGATTGCATCGACAATGGCGACGGGCAGGCCGGCGTCTTCAAGGATCGGCCCCTGCTCGATGTGCAGCTCGATAAAGGCGGCGATGTCGGCCCGCCGCGCATCCTGGGCATGCTCCGGGTGCAGTCCGACCGCGCGCATCGCCTCGGCGATCGTCTCGCCGTCATAGCCCACCACCTTGTCCGGATCGCCGGGCGCGATGCGACCCACGATCGCGCGGGAGCCCCAGAAGCCGGCGCTCGGGAACCGGCTTCCTTCTTCCTCGCAAAGAGCCACCGCCTCCAGAGGCAGGCGTGGTGTTCCGAATTGTTCCTTCAGGGCCTTGATGGCAATGAGGGCGGCAAGAGCGCCTGCCGCGCCATCGTAGCGGCCTCCCGGCCGCTGCGTATCGATATGGGAACCGGAGACGACGGCGCTGCCGTCCTCCTTCCCTTCCAGGCGGGCCCAGACATTGCCGACGGCATCGCGCCGCATGGCGAGGCCAGCGTCTCGGCCCCAATTTTCGAATGCGTCCGTGGCCGCGACCCATTCCGGCGAATAGACCGTGCGCCAAACCCCGGTGCCGCTATGCGCCCCGAAGGCGCCAAATTCCATGATCCACTTTTCGACCAGCCCCGGGTCGATGAAAACGGGCTTTTCCTTGGGCAAGGCGTGATCCTTTTTTACGTTCGAGCCACGGCCCAGCGGTCAATTCGGGGGCAAGCGCTCCGGCACGATTTCCCACAGCGAGGCATAATTCAGGATGGGGCGCTCGAATACCGCGCCCTTGTTCACGAACACTTTGCCAAGATCGAGCATCGGCTGATATGTGTCCAACTGCTTCGCATCTTCCAGCGTGCGCCACAAACTGACATTGATGAGGGCGTTCCCGGTCTCATCTTCTCCCGCGTAAAAGTGGATAAGCCCGCGTAGCCGCCGGATGCCGGGTTCGAGCACGGCAACCGACTCCGCCATCATTTTCTTGAGTTCAGCGAAATGCTGGGGCTGGCAGCGCAACACTGACACACGAATGACCGGCATGCTCGTCTCCCTCACTCCCACTCGATTGTGCCGGGCGGTTTCGACGTGACGTCGTAGACGACGCGGTTGATACCCTTGACCTCGTTGATGATGCGGGTCGCGGCGCGGCCGAGGAATTCCATGTCATAGTGGTAGAAATCGGCCGTCATGCCGTCGATCGACGCCACCGCTCGCAGCGCGCAGACATATTCATAGGTGCGGCCGTCGCCCATCACGCCCACCGTCTGCACTGGCAGCAGCACGGCAAAGGCCTGCCAGATCGCGTCGTAGAGGCCCGCCTTGCGGATCTCGTCGAGATAGATGGCGTCGGCTTCGCGCAGGATGGCGAGCTTTTCACGCGTGACGCCGCCGGGGCAGCGGATCGCGAGTCCGGGACCGGGAAACGGATGGCGGCCGATGAAGCCGTCCGGCAGGCCGAGTTCCTTGCCGAGCACCCGGACCTCGTCCTTGAACAGTTCCCGCAGCGGCTCGACCAGCTTCATATTCATGCGCTCGGGCAGGCCGCCGACATTGTGATGCGACTTTATGGTTGAGGAGGTGGCGCCGGTGAAGGAAACGCTCTCGATCACGTCCGGATAGAGCGTGCCCTGGGCGAGGAAATCGGCGCCGCCCAATTTCGTCGCCTCTTCCTCAAAGACTTCGATGAAAAGGCGACCGATCGTCTTGCGCTTCTTTTCCGGATCGTCCTCGCCTTCGAGCGCGGAGATAAACCGATCCGAAGCGTCGACCAGGATCAGCGGCAGATTGTAATGCTGGCGGAACATCTCGACGACATCCGCCGCCTCGTTCTTCCGCATCAGCCCGTGATCGACAAGGATGCAGGTGAGTTGGTCGCC
>JBQCEL010000098.1:0-2100 GCA_051960255.1 Rhizobiaceae bacterium | reverse complement strand
CGGCAAGCCGCTTGTTGAAGGCGCGCAGGCTCTTGATGGCCGAGCGGTAATAGGTCGGCGTCGGCGTCTTCGGCCCCGGCGGATTCCAGCCGAGATACCATGTATATTCGTCGAACTGCATGTTGCCGCGCGCAGACTGGAGATCGGAATCGACCTGCGAGGTGCCGCGCACGCGGCCCAGCGTATCCACCAGTTCGACCGTCGTGCGGCGCACGGCCTGGTTGATGCCGCGCTGAAACGAAGCCTTGTTGTCGAAGAAAGGCGTGCTGTCCCAGTCCAGTCCGAAAAAGCCGAGCTTGTAGAGGATCATCGAGGAGATCCACTGGTTCTGATTGACATTAAAGTCGATCAGGTCGGCCGTCACGGTCGCGATCGCCGAAGGCGCGCAGCTTTTCTGGCTTGCCGGCGATCCCTGGATCGCGGCGCCGGCTTGGCCAGCAGGCGCTTGCGCCGGAACGGCGCTCTGGTTTGCGTTCTCAGCCTCGCCGGCCGTCACCTGCCTGTCATGCAATTTGTAGGCGGCGACATAATCCGGGTTGAAATTTGTCCATGTCTGGGTCTGCCAGAAGAAATTGGCGTAGAGCGCGATGAGGAGGAGGACGGCAATCAGCACGCCGCCGCGTACTGCCCAGCCGCGCTTTGTTTTCGCGCCGCCCCAACGGCGAAAAGGCCATGCAACAGCGGCAAAGAGGCGGCGCGCGATCCAGAGAACGGCTCCGGCAAGCCCGGCAAAGAATCCAACGATCCGATTGACCAAAAACAAGCCTCCTCATCGGCAGCCGATACGGACATGCCCGGCTCGCGGCCCCTCAGATATGCGGTTTCCGCCGTCACAACAACCGGCCAGCGGCAGACGCTTCCAGACGCTGAGAAGGCCCGGAGATGCGCAACGGCCGATCTTTGCCCGTCGCTAACGGGCAACCGCGCGACGCTCAGGGCACATCTTGCAACTTGAAACCGCACACAAATGGTGTTTCGGTCGGAAAGAGCAGAATGCAAAGACCATAATGGGAGACAGTCATGCAGCCTATGAAATCGATCCTCCTTTCCCTGGCGTTGGTGGCCGGGCTTTCGACCGGGGCTTTTGCGGGGGATTCGGCCTCTTGCCAGAAGGTACGACTGGCTGATGTCGGCTGGACAGACATTCAGGCGACGACGGCCACGGCTTCCGTCATCCTCGACGCGATCGGCTACCAGCCGGAAGTGAAGGTCCTGTCGGTGCCTGTCACGTATCAATCGCTGAAGAGCAAGAATCTCGACGTCTTTCTCGGCAATTGGATGCCGTCCATGACGGCGAACATCGCACCGTTCCTCAAGGACAAATCGGTCGAATCGATCTCCGAGAACCTGTCGGGCGCCGGTTATGGTCTCGTGGTGCCCGATTATGTCGCCAACGCCGGCGTGAAGAGCCTGGCGGATCTTTCCAAGTTCAAGGACAAGTTCGACGCCAAGATCTACGGCATCGAACCGGGCAATGACGGCAACCGCATCGTGCTCGGCATGATCAAGGACCCGAAGAACCATCTGGACGGCTGGCAACTCGTGGAATCGTCCGAAGCCGGCATGCTGAGCCAGGCGGAAAAGGCGATGCGCGGCAAGAAATGGATCGTCTTCCTTGGCTGGACGCCGCACCCCGTCATGGGCGAAATGAAGATCACTTACCTGACCGGAATGGGCGATTCCGGTTTCGGCGCCGCCACGGTCCACACCAATGTGCGCGCCGGCTATCTCCAGGACTGCCCGAATGTCGGCAAGTTCATCAAGCAGCTGAAATTCGATCTCTCCATGGAAAACAAGATGATGGACGGGATCCTGAAGGGAGGCGATGCAAAAAAGGTCGCCAGCGACTGGCTCAAGGCGCATCCTGACGCTGCGGACAAATGGCTGGACGGCGTCACCACTTTCGATGGCAAGGACGCGAAGGCGGCTCTCAAGGCCAAGCTCGGCGCGTGAGTTTTTCGGAATCGGGCAAAGGCGGCCGCTATCGACACGGCCGCCTTTTTCATGGTGAATTTGGCGCCGGCGGCTGAAACATCCGGAGGAGGGTCATGGATCCGGTTTCACAACGCATAGCCGACTGGAAAATTCCCATCGGTGAAT
>JBQCEL010000097.1:0-3626 GCA_051960255.1 Rhizobiaceae bacterium | reverse complement strand
GCCGCCGACGGCACGCATCTTTATCCAGCCTTTCCCTATCCATGGTTCACCAAGGTGACGCGCCAGGATGTCGATGCGATCCGCGCCTATCTCAGGACGCTGCCGGCGGTGAAAAGCCGCAGGCCGCCGAACACGCTGCCCTGGCCATTGAGCGAGACCGCATCCATGGCCGGGTGGAACGAGCTTTTCTTCAAGCCGGGCGCGTTCCAGCCCGACAAGACGAAATCGGGCGAATGGAACCGCGGCGCCTATCTTGTGCAGGGGCTCGGCCATTGCGGCGCCTGCCACAGCCCCAAGAACATTCTCGGCGCGACGCAGAACGGAAACCGCTATCAGGGCGGAACGCTCAATCACTGGTTCGCGCCCGATCTCACCGGAACGCCGGGCGGCGGCCTGAAGGACTGGAGCGTGGACGACATCGCGCAGTTCCTGAAGACGGGACACAACAAGCGCACGGCAGCCTATGGGCCGATGGCGGAGGTCGTTTCGGTCTCCACGTCGAAGCTGACGGATTCCGACCTTCATGCCATGGCGACCTATATCAAGTCGCTTCCCGGAACATCGGACAAGCCGACGACGCAAACGCCGGGCAAGAACGTCATGGATGCGGGCGCCGCCATTTATGCGGACCAGTGTTCGGCCTGTCACCAGAAGAACGGCGAGGGCGTCAAGGGCGTGTTCCCGGCGCTCAAGGGCGATTCGGTCGTTCAGTCGAAAACGCCCATGACCGTCGTTCGGCTGATCCTGAACGGCGGCCATGGCGCGTGGACGAAAAGCGATCCGAACGCGAAATCGATGCCCTCCTTCGGCTGGAAATTGTCGGACAATGAGATCGCTTCGGTCGCGACCTTCGTGCGCAATTCGTGGGGAAACTCGGCTTCGGTGGTCACATCAGGCGAGGTCCACGATCTGCGCCAGAAAGTCGAGGCGGTGACGAGCGCGAATTAGCGGGAAGTGGATTTGAGGTTCCGAAATACCTCCACTCCGCCGACCGGAGCGGGGGTCGAGGCTAGCCACCGATCGCACGGGAGACATTCATGGCGGACAGCCCCCGGAATCCGACCGAACCGCGCAAGGGCATGCCGAGCCCGCGCCTAGACGAGGTGGAATTCAAGGCGCGCTATCGCCAGCATTTCACCGATCCGGTCTTTTCGCCGCTGGCGGCGGAGATCGCGCGCATCACCGATGCGGCGTGGGACGCCTATTTCCACTCCCGCAAAAGCCCGGTGACGCGGCGCGCCGGCTCCGGCTATGCCGATCCCGAGTATGAGTTGTCCGTCGATTGGATCGCCGCCGCGGAGGCGGTGCGGCAAGCGCAGCGCCGTTACGAGGACGAGCGCGCCACGCCGCGGATCCTCGTCGTCAACGGCTCGTCGCGCAGCGAACATACCTGCCCGAGCGAAATGTCGAAGAGCTACCGTCTCGCCAAGATCGCCTGCGAGACGATCGAACGGGAAATGGGACTTCACGTCGAACTCCTGGACCTCGCCAGGCTGGCGTCCGAATATGGCCGCACGATCCATCCCTGCAAGGCGTGCTTCTCGACTTCGCCGGCGCTCTGCCACTGGCCCTGTTCCTGCTATCCCAACCATTCGCTCGGCCAGATCCATGACTGGATGAACGACATCTATCCGATGTGGGTGGCGGCGCATGGCGTGATGATCGTCTCGCCTGTCAACTGGTATCAGGTGTCGTCGCCGGTGAAGCTGATGATGGACCGGCTGGTCTGCGCCGACGGCGGCAATCCCGACCCGACCCTTACACACGGCAAGGACGCCGAAAAGGCGAAAGCGATCGAACTGGAGGGCTGGGATTATCCGCGCCACCTCTCCGGCCGCATCTTTTCCGTCGTCGTTCATGGCGATGTCGAGGGGGCGGCGGATGTCAGGCAATCGCTGGCGGACTGGCTGCGCTACATGAAGCTTGTCCCGGCTGGGGCCGACGCCGAACTCGACCGCTATATCGGCTATTGGAAGCCTTATGCGACGAGCCACGAGGAACTGGATCGCGACACCGCGATGCAGGAAGAGGTGCGGAACGCGGCGCGGACGCTGGCCGAAGCGGTCGAGAACCAGCGGGCAGGGCGCTTCATCACGGCCGGAAGCAACAACCCTACGGCGCGCGACAAATAGCGGATGCGTGAACAATATTTTTGCTGGCTCGTTTCTCCTTTCCGAAGGAGATGACGATGACGGCGCAAGACATATTGGGGAGCAATTCCCAGCACATCCTGTGGTGGCAGATGATCCTGAGGGGAATCATCGTCTTCATCTTCGGTCTCGTTTTCCTGCGGCTGTTCGGCCGCCGCGCCTTCGGCAAGCAGAACCCGCTCGACATCGTGCTCGCCATCATCGTCGGATCGAATCTGAGCCGCGTGATGACGGCCAACGCCGCCCTTTTCCCGACGCTGGTCGCCACGGCGGCGCTGATCCTCCTGTTCTGGTTGATGGAGCACGCTACGGCGCGCTCGAAGCCGCTCGGCTGGCTGGTCAAGGGCGAGCCCATTCCTCTTATCCGCCGGGGCGCCCCCGACCGAAAGGCGATGCGCATCGCGGCGGTGACGGAGGAGGACATCAATGAGGCGGCGCGGACCTCGGGGATCGGCGGCTATGAAAAGGTGAAGGACGCGGTGCTGGAGCGGAACGGCAAGATCAGCACGCTATCGGGGAAGTAGGGAGCGAGAAGTAGCTTCGCTCCTCATCCAGCCTCCCCTTCGCAAGCTCGGGGTCGGCCACCTTCTCCCCGCCGGGGAGAAGGCGCTCCCGCGCTCAATCCGTCTTGAGCCGCCTGCGCGTCAAGGCGAAGAACGCTTCCTCCAGCGTCTCGGCTCCGGTGGCGGCAATGGCTTCCGCCCTGTCGCCGTCGAAAGCGATCGCGCCTTCGTTCAGGAAGATCAGGCGGTCCGCCTGTTCCGCTTCGTCGATGAGATGCGTGGTCCACAGTACGAGGATGCCTTCGTCCCGCAGATGAAGCATGTGCTTGAGCAAATCCTTGCGGCTCGCCGGGTCGAGCCCGACCGTCGCCTCGTCCATGATCAGCACGCGCGGGCGATGCAGCAGAGCCCGCGCCAGTTCCAGCCGCCGCCGGTTGCCGCCGCTCAGCGTCCGAGCCGGCCGCCCGGCGTGATCGGAAAGCCCGAAGCGCTCCAGGCCGTCGCGGATCAATTCCCTTGCCCTGCCGCGCGCGATCCCATGCAGATCGGCATGAAGCGACAGATTAGCGGAAAGCGAGAGCTCGAGATCGACCGTCGGCTGCTGGAAGACGACGCCGATGTCGCGCAGCGCCTCGACGGGATCGCGCCGCATGTCGTGCCCGAGGACGGAGATGCTGCCCTCTGTCGGAACAAACAGTCCCGTCAACAGTTGAACGAGCGTCGATTTACCGGCGCCATTGGGGCCGAGCAGGACGATGAAGGCCGCGGCGGGCGCGATGAAGCTGATGTTCCTGAGCGCTTTCACGCTGCCGTAATTCTTGCTGACATCGGCCAGCGCCAAAAGAGGGGAACCGATGCCGGCGGCTCCATTTCCGGGTGAAAGCCTCACTGCCTTGCCCTCTCGCCTACCGGACCGACGTCCATTTCCCTTGAAAATGCGATCCAGAACGAAGCGGACGGGTACGAAGTTCCG
>JBQCEL010000096.1:0-15707 GCA_051960255.1 Rhizobiaceae bacterium | reverse complement strand
ACGCCTATCGAGACGGCATCGCCGCGCTCGGCCGCGACATCGCCGGCGCGGCGCGCGACAAGCAAGGTCTCGTCGGCGAGGGAAACATGGAGCAGGACCTCGCTGCCCAGATGCTCCACAAGCTGCGCCGTCGCCGGCAGGGTGGCGTCCGCCGCGCCGTTTGCCCCCGAACCGATCAGCAGATGTTCCGGACGCACGCCGAGATCGACACTGTCGCCCTTCGCGAGCCCGCCGGCTTCGACCGGAATGGAAACCCGCCCGGCGCCCGGCAATTCGACAACGACGCCATCGGCGGAGACATCAGCCACTGGGACTTTCAGGAAGTTCATCTTCGGCGAGCCGATGAAGCCGGCAACGAAGAGATTTTGCGGCTGGCGGTAAAGTTCGAGCGGCGCGCCGATCTGCTCGATCCGACCGGCGTTGAGCACCACGATGCGATCAGCCATCGTCATCGCCTCGACCTGATCGTGGGTGACATAGATCATGGTCGCGCCGAGACGCTCGTGCAGCCCGACCAGTTCGGCGCGCATCTGCACGCGCAGTTCCGCGTCGAGATTGGAGAGCGGCTCGTCGAACAGGAACGCGCGCGGTTGGCGCACGATGGAGCGGCCGATGGCGACGCGCTGGCGCTGGCCGCCCGACAATTCCTTCGGCTTGCGATCGAGCAAATGCCCGATCTGCAGCATCGAGGCGGCCTGCTTGACGCGCTTGTCGATCTCGGCTTGCGGAACTTTCGCCACTTTGAGGCCGAAGGCGATGTTCTCCACCACGCTCATATGCGGATAAAGCGCGTAGGACTGGAACACCATGGCGACGCCGCGCCGCGCCGGCGGCCACGCTGTCACGTCATCGTCGCCGATGATGATGCGGCCTCCGGACGGCTTCTCCAGCCCGGCAATGGTCCTGAGCAGGGTCGTCTTGCCGCATCCCGAGGGGCCGACGAAAACGACGAATTCTCCATTCTCAACCGAAAACGACACGCCGTTCAGCACGTTGACGGGGCCATAGGATTTCTTGATCTGCTCGATGCGGATTTGCGCCAAGGATTACCCTCCTGTTGTGCCTTCGACGGGCTACTTGACCGCGCCCATCGTCAGGCCGCGCGCGATGTATTTATGAACGGCGATGCCGCCGATGATGACGGGAGCGCAAACCATAGTGGCGCTGGCCAGAACCTTCGGCCATGGCACCACATAACCACCGAGATAGGTGAGCGCGATGGTGGGTGCGGTCCGCGATCCATGTCCCGGCGTCAGTATGAAGGCGTAGAGCATGTCGTTCCAGGCGAAGATGCCGGACAGGATCGCCGAGACGGCGAGGCCCGGCGTGACCAGCGGCAGGCAGATGCGCAGGAAGATCTGGAACCGGTTCAGCCCGTCGAGCTGTGCCGCTTCTTCAAGTGCAATCGGCACGGACCGGAACTGGTCGACCATCAGCCACACCACGAGCGGTATGATGAAGATCTGATAGACGAGGACGAGCGTGATGAGATTGTTGATGAGATGCAGCTTCGCCGCGGTCAGATAAAACGGGATCAGCACCACGACCGGCACCAGCATCCAGTTCGTGACATACCAGAACCAGATCTGCTCACGACCACGGAATGTATAGCGGGCGATGCCATAGGCTGCCGGAACACCCGCGACGAGGCCGATCGCGACCGACGAGACGGTGACGACAAGCGAGTTCCTGAGCGCGATCAATACGCCCGAATCGCTGATCGCCTCGGCATAGGCGGCGAGCGTCGGCTTCCACAGCCAGACCGGCGGGATGCTGAAAAGCTGCGTCTCGGTCTTCAGCGACCCTGCAATCATCCAGTAAAGCGGGAACAGGATCACCACCAGGATGACGATGAGGCCGGCGACATGCAGCACGCGGCCGACCGTTTCTCCAAAGCCGGTCCGCATCACTCGATCTCCCTGTAGAAGAGCCGGATGTATATGCGCGCCAGAACGATCGACAGCACCAGCATGAGGATGGATTCCGCCGAGGCGACGCCGACATCGAAGCCGCGGAAGGCGAGACGCTCGATCTGCATGATCGCGACTTCGGTGGCCGTACCGGGACCGCCCTTCTCGATCGTGTAGATCATGTCGAATTCCTTCATGGTGAAGGCGGTCTGGAAGACGAGCGCGGCGGTGATGCCGGGAAGAAGATAGGGCAGGCGGATGGCGGAGAAGCGCGGCCACCAGCGCTCGGTTTCGAGCAGTGCGGCCTCATCGATCTCCGGCGGAACGGTGGACAGCGCGGCTGAAAGGACAAGCGCGACGAATGGCGTCCATTCCCAGACATGCACCATGATGACGGTGACGAAGGCGCTGGTGGTGCCGCCCAGCCAATCGACCGGCGCGACGCCGACCCAGCTGAGCAGATAATTGATAATGCCGAGCTGCTGGTTGAACATCAGCTGCGTCAACAGGCCGACGACGGCCGGCGTGATGGCGATGGGTATAACGAGGCAGATCTGCAGCAGGCGGCGCAGAAATGGCGCGCGATCGGAATCGAGCGCCAGCGCGATCAGCATGCCGAGCACCAGTTCGATTGGCAGCGTCACCGCGATCAGGATGAGCGTGCGCAGCACGGCGCTGCCGAAATCGAGCGATGTCAGGGCCGTGACGTAATTGGCGCCGCCATTGAAGACCGGCGGGCCCATGCCCATCACCCAGCTCTGCAGCGACACCACCGCCGTGTAGATGGTCGGATAAAGCCCGATCACCAGGAGACCGATGACGGAAGGGGCAATGACAAGCCAAGGCTCGGCTTTCTCCCGAAAGCTTTTCCCCGTTGGAACGGCGGCGCTCTGGATGGCCGTATCGGTCATGAAGGTCTCGTCCACTCAATGGGGAGGGAAGGGAGGGCCGAAGCCCTACCTCCGTGAGCATGGTGCAATCGCACCATGCTCCTATTCCTTTGTTTGAGCATCTTTTCGGAAAGCCGGATCCGCTTTTCCGGATTGCTCGAAGCCGATTCGGCTTATTTATACATCGAAATGTATTTCCGCGGCGTGTTGGCGTGGCTCCAGCAGCCGGACGAATCCATATAGCTGCTCAGATCCTTGGCCATGCTGTCCAGCCCCTGCTTGACGGGCGTCTGGCCGAGCTCGATCCGGGAGCCCCAATCGGAAACGATGTCCGAGAAGCGCGGATAGCACTGGAGCTGCGGCCGCCAGTCCGGAACCGTGGCGGTTTCCCAGGTCTCCACCATGGGCTTCAGGTTCGGGAATTTCGCCTGGGCGGTCGGATCCTTGTCGGCGCTCTGGCGCGCGACGACGGCGCCGTTCTCGATCAGCGGCATCGCCATCTCCTTGGAGGTCAGCCACTGGACGAACAGCCAGCCGGCATCCTGCTTCTCCTTGGCGACCTGCGAACTGATCATATAAGCGAAGCCGCCGAAGGCCGCATAGGCGCCGTCCGGACCCTTCGGCTCGGGAGCGATGCCGAGATCGCTGGCGACCGGGCCGGTGCTCAGCGTCGGATAGAACGCCGACCATTCGGTGATCATTGCCACCTGCTTCTGCGATAGCATCTCGACCACCTGGCTGTGATCGTCGGAGACGATGCCCGACGGCATGACCCCGAGCAGGCCCTGGCGGAATTCCATGCCGGCGACCGATTTGGGATCGTTGACGAGGATCTTCTTGTTCGGGATGTCGAGGAACCGCCCGCCCCACGGCCATAGGAAGCGCGCGAAGGCGTCCGCCGTCTGCGTCTCACCGCGCGCCGATTGCAGGGCGTAGCCGTAGACCTTCTTGTCCTTGTTGGTGAGCTTCTCGGCATCGGCTTTCAACTCGTCCCAAGTCTTCGGCGGATTGGCGATGCCAGCATCCTTGAACATGGCCTTGTTGTAGTAGAGGAGGCCCGCATAGGAATCGAAGGGAAGGCCATAAAGCGTGCCGCCGACCGTGAAGCTGGCGAGCCAGACGGGGAAGAAATCCTTGAGGTCGAGGTTCGGATCGGCAAGCTTTTTATCATCCATGAATTGCTTCAGCGGGACGGCCCAGCCGGCGCCGGCGAAATTCACCGGCCAGACGCAATCGGTGAGGATCACGTCGAACTGTTCGCTGTTGGCGACGAAGTTGAGCGTCTCCTCCTTCAGCGTGTTCTCATAGGGGAAGTTCGTCCACTGGACCTTGATGCCGGTTTCCTTCTCGAATTCTGGCGTCAGCTTCTGCGCTGCCTTGTAGCTCGGCCGGTCGAGGCCGACGACATTGATCGTCATGCCCTTATAGGGCGCCGCGGCCTCCTTCAGGCTCCAGGCGAAGGCGTTGCCGGAAAACAGGCATGCCGCGAAGGCGGAGAGCGCCACGCCGAGGTAGCGCGAGCGGCGCTTCCTCCTGCTCTCGCCCGTTGACGCGGGCGTCATTTTCACTTCGGTGTTCATCGATTTTTCCTCCCGTCTTAGACAATGCCCAGCCCGAAGCGCCTTGCATGAGGGACGCTTCTTCCATTCCGGCATCGAGACCTCAAATCCACCAGACGGCGTTTCCCCCTACACCAACGGGACAGGTCCCGCTTTTAGAAGGCGGCATCACTTCCACCCTCTCTTGGCTTGGGCTCACGCCAGCGAGATCCCCCGACGCTCGACAAGGAAGCTGTTCGCGCGTTTCCGGGGTAACAGCCGGCTCCTCTCAGGAGACCGCCAAGGAAACTATACATATGTATTTTGAAATTTCCAATCGAATTTTGATCGCGGTTTCACCCGGAAATCCGCTCAATCGAAGAGCTTCGCGAGAGCGCTTTCAGCCACCCGTCGACAAACCGATGTGGAGGATAAGGCCGGCTTTCCGGCGTGCTTACGCGTTTCCGATCAGGACGCCGGCCGCGAAGACGAGCGCGCCGCCGAGCACCACCTGGAAAGCCGCCCGGAGGAAGGGCGTCTCCATATAGCGGTTCTGGATGAAGGCGATTGCCCACAATTCGCAGAACACGACGATGACGGCCACTGTCGTCGCCGTCCAGAATTTCGGGATGAGATAGGGAAGGGTATGGCCGAGCCCGCCGAGAGCGGTCATCAGGCCGTTGGCGAGGCCGCGCTTCAAGGGCGAGCCCCTGCCGGAAATCTTGCCGTCGTCATGCGCGGCTTCGGTGAAGCCCATCGAGATGCCGGCGCCGACGGAGGCGGAAAGGCCGACAAGGAAGGTCTTCCAGCTGTCCTGCGTCGCGAAGGCGGCGGCGAAAATCGGCGCCAGTGTCGAGATCGAGCCGTCCATCAGCCCCGCGAGGCCGGGCTGCACATAGGTCAGGATGAATTGCCGCCGCTCGTCGAGCCGTTCCTGCTTCCTGACATCCTCGGGCACGAGCGTGTTGCTCAGCCGGTGTGCAAGCGAGGAATGCGCCTTTTCCGCAATCGCCAGATCGCCGAGGAGTTTGCGGACCGAAGCGTCGGTCGCGCGCCGCACCGCCTCCTGGTAAAAGCGCTCCGCCTGCGCCTCCATTTGCTCCGCCTGCGCCCGGACCTTGTCGACGCCAAGCGGCCGCATCAGCCAGTCGGGCTTGCGCTGGTAGAAGCCGCGCACATGCTCGCGACGGATCAGTGGAATATGCTCGCCGAAGCGCTTGCGGTGCAGATCGATCAGCCAGTCGCGATGATTGATCTCCTCTTCCGCCATTTCCTCGAAAACCTTGGCCGATTGCGGGAATTCCGCCGCCAGCCCATCCGCATAAGCGCGATAGATGCGGGCGTCGTCCTCCTCCGAAGAGATGGCGAGCGCCAGGATTTCCTGCTCGGACAGGCTGTCGAAGGAACGGCGGCCGAAGCCGAGAAAGTGCGAGAACATGACGAATCCGGTATGATTTAGAAAAATTCTAAACTATGGACGCTGTCGTGCGGCGTCAATTGTGCTGATCGTACCCATCGCATTTATTCGCTGGTCTCGTCACGTGCGGGTGGATAGGTTCGGCTGCGGCGCGAGGCGCGACAGACGAGGATCCGATGAACAGCGAAGCGAAGATTCTTCCAGGCATTGCGGATATAAGAAAGGCGGCGGAACGGCTCGAAGGCCTGCTTTTCCCGACAAGGCTGATCGAATCGCCGGCGCTCAGCCAGAAATTTGGCGGTCGCGTCCTGTTCAAGCCGGAAGTGCTGCAGCGGACCGGCACGTTCAAGTTCCGCGGCGCCTATAACAAGATTGCCTCGCTGACGCCCGAAGAACGGGCGCGCGGCGTCGTCGCCTTTTCGTCCGGCAATCATGCGCAGGGCGTGGCGGCCGCCGCGGCCATGTTCGGCATCAAGGCTGTCATTGTCATGCCGTCAGACGCGCCGGCGATCAAGGCGAACAATGTCCGCGCCATGGGTGCGGAAATCGTGCCGTATGACCGCGAGACTGAGGATCGGGAAAAGGTCGCAGTACCCTATGTCGAAAAAGGCATGGCGCTGGTCAAGCCTTTCGACGATCCGGCGATCATCGCGGGGCAGGGAACAGTCGGACTGGAAATCGTGGAGGAATTGACCGAGCGCGGCCTTTCGCCCGATCTCGTCGTTACCCCTTGCGGCGGTGGCGGTCTCGCGGCGGGGATCGCGACGGCGGTCAAGGCCCTTTCGCCCGAAACGGAAATCTGGGGCGCCGAGCCGGAAAATTTCGATGAAACCCGCCGCTCGCTTGAAGCCGGCACGAGGCTCGCGGTCGAGCCCGGTCATCGCTCGATCTGCGACGCGCTCTTGTCGCCAATGCCGGGCGAAATCACCTTCGCCATCAATTCGAAAGTCCTTTCGGGCGTGATCGCCGTATCCGACGAGGCGGCGGGTCAGGCGATGCGGGACGCCGCCGCCTTCCTGAAGCTGGTTGTCGAGCCAGGCGGCTCCGTCGCCTTCGCGGCAATCCAGTCGGGCAAGCTCGACCTCTCCGGTAGGACGGTGGTCGTCGTTCTTTCGGGTGGCAATGTCGATCTGCCGCTTTACGCCGGGATCATGAGCCGGACCGGCTGATACCGATCCTCCCGGCGTCGGGAGCAGCCGCCATCGCCGATTTCGGATTGCCCGGCCCTTGCGGTCTTCGCTCGGACCGGCTTTGATGCAGGAATGGCGAAAGAGGTCGAACGCAAGTTCCTCGTCGCAGGCGACGCATGGCGCGGCGCCAGCACCTCCAGCAGCCGCATCGAACAATTCTACCTGGCAATTGCTGAAGGCCGCTCCGTCCGCATCCGCATCAAGGACGGCGCAAAGGCCTTCATCACGTTGAAATTCGGACTGAATGCCAAGGTGCGCGATGAATTCGAATTTCCGATTCCGGTAGACGATGCGCGCGAGATGCGGGCCTTCGCCCTCGGCCATATCATCGACAAGACGCGCTACCTCGTGTCGCATCACGGCTATGCCTTTGAGGTCGATGTGTTCCATGGCGATCTGGATGGCCTTGTGCTGACCGAACTGGAGACGCCTGACGACTTAGCCAATACCGCGCTTCCGTCCTGGCTTGGCCGCGAGGTGACGGGCGAAAGCGGCTATTACAACGCAAGCCTCGCGAGGCTTGGTCGTCCGGCGGAGCGAAAATGAGCTACAGGATTGATCCCCGCGCGCCGCTTGCCCCGGAAATCCGGCGGATCGGCGTCGAGCAAATTCATGAGGCGATCTCCATCCTTGATGAGGGGCGTGCGAAATCGGACGGCGATGCGCACGAGGCGCGCAAGCGCTTCAAGCGCCTGCGTGGCCTCTTGCGGCTGATTGACGATGCCGCGCAGGACTTTCGCACGCAGGAAGAGCATCGCATCAAGGAGATCGCCGACAGCCTTTCCGCCATTCGCGACGCGACCGCCATTGTCGAGGCAATCGATCGCTTCGCCAGGGATGTCGAGGAGCCGAAGAGCATCGAGCGTTTGCTGAGGCTTCGTCGCGGCCTTCTTGCCCGCCGCGACAGGATCATGAGCAAGCAAGGTTCTCTCGGTGCGAAGATAGGCGAGGCGATCGATGGCCTGCATCTTGCCGAAAAGGCATTTGAAGGCCTTTCCCTCCCCAGCGTCCCGGACGAGGCAGCCGCGCTTCTGGCAAAGAGCGTGGAGAAGACTGTCCGGCGTGCGCGGACGGCATTGCGCAAGGCTAGCAGAAAAGGCCGAGACGAGGATTTCCACGAATTGCGCAAGAGCGTGAAATATCACGAGATGCACCTTCAGCTTCTGGACGACGCATGGCCGATGGTGCTGAAGGAGCGATGGAAGAAGACCGAAAAGCTCGGCGATCGCCTTGGCGACCTGCACGATATTCCCATGCTGGCGGAAACGATCGAGAAGGAAAAGATCGGCGATAAGGCGGACCGGAAGTTCGTCAGCAAGATGATGCGCAAGAGTCACAAGAAGCTGATCGCTGAATGTCTTGAAGACGCCGATCGCCTGTTCCAGGCGCGGCCGGAAGAGATCGCGCGCGATATCGCCATCCATTATGCGCTCGCTTCAGCGGAACGGGGGCAGGCTGAGCCGGTCAGCGCCCCGAAGCGAGGTAGGGCCCAAGCGTGATCAACGCCACCGCCACGACCGCGCAGGCGATGCCGACACCCTGGATCGCGGTTACCTTCTCCTGAAAATAGAAAAAGGCGAGCACGTTGACGGCAAGAAGCTGTATGACCGCCGAGAGGCTGAGCGCGACGCCGAGCCCGACGCCGCGTATGAGCTTCAGGATGATCAGATTGCCGAGCGTATAGAGAGCGAGCGTTAGCAGAAGTTTCCAGATATTGGGCGAGACGGCCCAGTTTTTGGCCGCGCTTGCCGCGAGGATGAAGGCCGCCGTCGAGGCGATGAGTTGCAGCAGGGCCGAGATACCCAAGAGAAAACCTCGCCGGATGAGAGCGCCAATGCTTCCGCGGAGAAAGGGCCTCCCTCTCCACATCCCCAGCTTTCGCCGCGCCCGCGATTCCCGTCAAGCGCCTGAGATGCGAAAGGGTCTCACCCGACGAAGGCGCGCTCCACCACGAAAGCGGCGGGGTTGCTGTTCGACCCCTCCACTAGCCCCGCGCCCTCCACCAGCGATTTCACGTCTTTCAGCATCTCCATCGAGCCGCAGATCATCACGCGGTCAGCCTCTGAATTGAAGGGCGAGACATCAAGATCGGCGAAGAGCGTTCCGTCTTCGATGAGCTTGGTGATGCGGCCGCGGCGCATGAAATCATCGCGTGTCGCGCTGCTGTAGAAGGTCAGCCGGCCGGCCGTCAGTTCCCCGATCAGCGGATCCTCTGTCGCCTGACGGTAAAGGTCCTCGCCATAGGCGAGTTCGGCCGTTTCGCGACAGGTCTGGGTTAGGATCACCTGGTCGAATTTCTCGTAGGTCTCCGGATCGCGGATCAGGCTGGCGAAGGGCGCGATGCCGGTGCCCGTCGAGATCATGTAGAGCCGTCTTGCCGGCGTCAGCGCGTCGAGCACCAAGGTGCCCGTCGCCTTCTGGCGCATGAGCACGGTGTCGCCCGGCACGATCTTCTGCAAATTCGACGTCAGCGGCCCGTCGGGCACCTTGATCGAGAAGAATTCCAGTTCCTCGTCCCAGGCGGGGCTAGCGATGGAATAGGCGCGAAAGACAGGCTTTTCCGCGTTCGGCAGGCCGATCATGACGAATTCGCCGGACCGAAAGCGGAAGCTTTGCGGACGTGTGATGCGGAAAGAGAACAGGCGATCGGTATAGTGCCTGACCGAGATGACCTTTTGCGCATGGACATTGGGAGGGAGCGGAAAAGCCGCCGATTGTCGGGCTTGGGAGGATGCGGGAACAGTCATCGGCGGCCCCTGATTGTCTATCGCTTCGGTCGGGGAGGAGGAGATTCTTCAAATTCCGTGCTCTCACGAGAGCACGGACTTGCGATGGAAATTTATTAGTATACAAATGAATTTCATGTCAAGCTGGCGGCCCTGTCGGTGGTGTCGAGTCCTACAATGAATCGCGGTCCCTGGATGTTCCGGATTTTTCCATGAGCGTGAAAAGCGACGCAAAAGCCGGCCATGTCGTCGCCGGCATCGATGTCGGCGGAACCTTCACCGACCTGCTCCTCATCGACGGGCGTTCAGGCGGCAAGGTCTTGCTCGCCAAGACCCCGACAACCGTGGAGAACCAGGCCTTCGGTGTCGTTGCCGCTCTTGCGGAAACCGGCTTTCCGGTCGAGGCAATCGATCTTCTGGTTCATGGCACGACGACCACAACCAACGCCGTGCTCGAACGGCGGCTTGCCAAAACCGGCATGATCACCACGAAGGGGTTTCGCGATATCATCGAGCTCGGACGCCGCACCCGGCCCCAACCCTACGGCATGAAGGGCGTCTTCGTGCCGATCGTCCCACGCAATCTGAGGCTTGAAGTCGGCGAGCGGGTGGAGGCGTCCGGCGCGGTCAGGACCCCGCTCGGCGAGGAGGAGGTGCGCGACGCGGTCCGTATGCTTCTCGACAAAGGTTGCGAATCGCTCGTCATCCATTTCCTTCATTCCTACGCCAATCCCGCTCACGAGAAGCGGGCGGCGGAGATCGCGGCCGAGCTTTGGCCGAACGACCACATCACCATGGGCCACGCGCTCCTGTCGGAGGCGCGTGAGTTCGAGCGCGGCGTCACGGCCGCCGTCAACGCCTCGGTGCAGCCGATCCTGAAGCGCTATGTCGAGCGGCTGCGGCGCGAACTGTCGGATCGCGGCTACAAGCGCGATTTCCTCGTCATGAACGGCAATGGCGGCATGATCTCGGCAAGCTTCGTCACGCGCGAGGCGGCGAAAACCGTGATGTCGGGGCCGGCTTCCGGCGTTATGGCGGCGGCCTATACGGCGCGCCGGGCGGGGTTCCCGAACATTGTCACCTACGACATGGGCGGCACCTCGACTGACGTTGCGCTGATCCGCAAGGCCGAGCCCGCCGTCTCTAACGAGATCGAGATCGAATATGCGATGCCGATCCATGTGCCGATGGTCGATGTCCATACCGTCGGGGCGGGAGGCGGTTCGATCGCGCGGATCGATGATGCCGGCCTGCTGCGGGTGGGGCCGGAAAGCGCGGGAGCAACGCCCGGCCCGATCTGCTATTGCAGGGGCGGCACGGAGCCGACCGTTTCGGATGCCAATCTCCTTCTTGGCCGCCTCAACCCAAAGAAGCTTCTTTCCGTGAAGGAGGCCGCGGATGTTGCCGCGATCGACGCCATCTTTTCCGAAAAGCTCGGAAGCCGTCTCGGGGTCAGTGGTGTCGAGGCGGCGGGCGCGGTGCTGCGGATCGGCAACTTGAAAATGGCGGGCGCGATAAGGATGGTTTCGGTGGCGAAAGGAAACGATCCGCGCGATTTCGCGCTCTTCGCCTTCGGCGGCGCCGGGCCGCTGCACGCGTCGGCGCTGGCCCGGGAACTCGGCATCCCAACCGTGCTCGTGCCCGCGCGTCCCGGCATCACTAACGCGCTCGGCTGTGTCGTCGCCGATCTCCGCCATGATTTCGTGCGCACGCTGAACCAGCCCGTCGCGAGCCTCGACGAGGAAAGGGTGCGCGGCGTGCTCGCCGCCCAAGCGGAAGAAGGCCGCGCTTTGATCGCCAAGGAAGCGGTGCAACCGAAAACGATCAAGCTGGTCCATTCCGCAGACATGCAGTTCGTCGGCCAGACGCACCTCATCAACGTGCCGCTGCCCTCCGCCGCGGTCGATCGCGTCACGCTACAGGCGCTTTTCGAAAAAGCCTATTTCGCCCGCTTAAAGGTCGAACTGCCGGAAATCCGAGCCAATCTCGTCAACCTCAACACCTCGGTCATCGGCGTGCGCGACGAGGTCGATCTTTCGACCTTGATCGATCCCGCCGGCCGGGCGAAGACGCTTGCCGAGGCGCGGACGGAAATCCGCCCTGTCTGGTACAATGGGACATGGCACGAGACGCCGGTCTATAGCCGCGAGAGACTGCCGCTTGACGCCGTTGTCGAAGGCCCCGCCATCCTGGAGCAACTCGACGCCACGACCGTCATCGAGCCCGGCGACCGGGCGACATCGGACGCGGACGGAAATATCATCATCCGAATCGGAGGGCGGTGAGCATGGAAATCACCGCACGTCTTGGGAAGCATGCCCGGTTTCATCATCGAAATCGGGTTCATATTCGAGGTCGGGATCGTTCTGGCGCCCGTGCCGCATGCTCAGAATATGGATTTCTCCATTCTGGACCTCATAATCGAGGACATAATCTCCCATGACAAAGCGGCGCAGTCCCTTCATCGGTAGAGCCTTTGCGCTTCCCGCGAGCGGAAATTCCGCGAGCAGTTTCCGCGTCTGCCGGAGTCTCGCCGCCAGCATCTTCCAGGCGGATGTGCTGTGTCTCTGAAGGTAGGATTTTTCGGCTTGCAGGAAGGTCTTTACGCGCGCGGATATGACAACCCGCATTACGCAGCCTTGCCCTTGCGGTCGTCGAGTTCGTCGAGCAGGTCGTCAAGATCGGTCGATTCGCCGCGTGCGATCTCGTCGCGTCCCTCGGCTGCTGCAAGGATGTCCCTGCCTTCCGCCGCCAGATACGCCTTCATTGCTCGCACGATCACCCAGCTTCGGCTGCGTTCGCTCAGCTGCGCGATCCGCTCGATTTCGGCCAGAATATCCGCAGGCACCCTGAGAGCGATGGGGTCGGAGAGGTTCTTCATGTTCGACAACGTTTTTCCTCCTGTTGTTATACAATGTAATACAGAAATCCATCATTCACAACGCTTTGCCTTTCCGGCGGTGCAATAGCCATGAGTCTTGACCCCATCACCCTTTCGGTTATCCAGGCCGCGCTGCAACAGGTCTGCGACGAGATGGATTTGACCTTCTCGCGCGCGGCTTTCTCGCCGGTCATCGCCGAGGCGAACGATCGTTCTGACGGCATCTATTCCGCCGAGGACGGCTCTTTGATCGCGCAGGGGGTCGGCGGGCTGCCGGTCTTCGTCGGCGTCATGCAGTATTCGACGCGCGTGCTGATCGAGATGATCGCCGGTGGACGCTGCTTGCCGCCGGAAGAAGGCGATATCTACATCGTCAACGATCCCTATCTCGGCGGCACGCATCTGATGGATGTACGCTTCGTCATGCCGGCCTATCGCAACGGCAAGATTTTCTGCTGGTTATCGAATACCGGCCACTGGCCCGACATTGGCGGAGCAGTGCCGGGCGGCTTCTCGGCCTCCGCCACCGCCGTTGAGCAGGAAGGCCTGCGGCTGCCGCCGGTGAAGCTCTTCAAGAAAGGCCGGCTCGATCCCGAAATCCATGCGATCATCGCCTCCAACATCCGGGTTGCCGACCAGCGCATTGGCGACATCAAGGCGCAGGCGGCGGCGCTGATGGTCGGCCAGGACCGGCTCTTCGAGCTGCTGGATCGGTACGGGGACGAAACGGTGACGGACGCGGTCGGTGAGTTGCGCCGCCGCGCCGCCGACCAGATGCGCGCCCGCATTGCCGCGATTCCCGAAGGCGTCTACCGCTCCAAGGCTTTCGTCGACTCCGACGGTGTCGTCGACCAGCCGCTCACCATTGCGCTTGCCGTCGAGAAGAAAGGCGATGCGCTGACCTTCGATTTCGACGGCTCCTCGCCGCCCTGCGCGGGGCCGATGAACAGTGTCCTGGCGACCACATTGTCGTCGGTCTATCTCGCCGTCCGCCACATCTTTCCCGACGTGCCGATGAGCGCAGGCGCCTTCGAGCCGCTGATCGTCAAACGTCCGGAGGGGACTTTCCTTGATGCGAAGTATCCGCGTCCCGTCTCGGGCTGCGCGGCGGAGGTCTCGCAGCGCATCGCCGAGGCCGTCTTCGCCGCGCTGGTCCAGGCTCTGCCGGAGGAAGTGACGGCCGCGCCCGCCGGTTCCAGTGGCAATTTCGCGCTGGGTGGCGGCGATCCGGCGCGCGGACGGGACTATGTCATGTATCAGATTTCCGGTGGCGGCTATGGCGGCAACGCGCATCATGACGGGCTTGCCAATGGCTGCTCCACCATCGGTATCTCGAAATCGCCCCCGGTCGAGGTGATGGAGCAGGCGTATCCCGTGCTCTATCGCGAATATGCGTTGCGCGAGGGATCTGGTGGAGCGGGAAAGCACCGAGGCGGCTTCGGTCTGCTTTATGATATCGAAATCCTGCGCGGCGAAGCGCGCGCGTCCTTCGTCATGGATCACGGCCGTTTCGGCCCGCAGGGCGTGCTCGGCGGGGCCGATGGCGGGCCGAATTCCGTCACCGTCTTCCAGAATGGTGTTCCGCACACGCCGCCGCATCTCTCCAAGGAACAGGACATTCCGCTCAAGGCCGGCGACCGCGTCCGGGTCGGTACGCCGGGCGGCGGCGGCTATGGCGATCCGCTGACCCGCGACCCGAAGGCCGTTCTGCACGATGTGGCCATGGGCTATTACACGGTCGAGGAGGTCACCGGACGCTTCGGTGTTGTTATCGATCCGGCAAGCATGGCGGTTGATCAGGAGAAAACCGCGGCGCTCCGGTGTGGTTGAGCGCCCACTCGAACGAGTCCGGCCGAAGCAAGAAGCTGGCTCCCCACTATCCGGTACGAAGGGCGTTGATGGGCGGCATGCCTCCCAGATGCGACAAAAGCTCCGCGACATTGCCGGCGGCGTATTTCTTCAGAAGCCTTGCGCGATAAGCCTCGACCGTGCGCGGCGAAATCGACAGCGTGCGGGCGATTTCCTTGCTGGTGCGCCCTTCGCCGAGGTGCATGACGATCTGCCGCTCGCGGGTCGAGAGTTCCGCCACTGTCCGCTCCGCCGACAGATCGGCGAAGCTCCAGACGGCCTGCCGCAGCGGGTCGTCCTCGCGCGTCAGCGAATGCCCGCGCACGCGCACCCAGAAGAGCGAGCGGTCCTTCCGCGCCATGATGCGCTCGTCGGAATAGCGGTTGGTCTTCTTCAGCGGCTCTACGCCGACATTGCGGATGCGCAGGAATTCCTCGAAGGAAGGGTAGAGGATAGCGAAGGACTGGTCGATCAACTCGCCCTCGCCATAGCCGAACATTTCCGAAAAGGCCGGATTGTAGGCCTTGATGACGCGGCTTGCGGTCATGACGATGCCGACCGGCGCATGGCGGAAGGCGATCTCGTTGAGCTCCCTCGTCAAATCCGTCATTTGCGTATTTCCACCATATTGCCGATCGCGGCGCCTCGCGAATAATAGAGGCTGGTTTCCGCTGGACCAAGAAAAAACCGGCCGGCTGGACGATTGCCGCCGAAGAGACCGCCGCAATGAGGAGGAACATAAGGATGAAAAAGTTGCTCGCCGCGCTGGCGCTCGCCGGCGCGATGGCCGCCCTGCAGCCTGCCTTGGCCGATGACGCGATCAAGATCGCGCTCGTCCACGGGCTCTCGGGCTCGCCGCTCGAAACCTATTCCAAGCAGACCACGATCGGCTTCAATCTCGGCCTGGAATACGCCACCAAAGGCACGATGACGGTGAAGGGCCACAAGATCGAAATCATCGAAAAGGACACCCAGTTCAAGCCGGACGTGGCCCGCTCCATGCTGGAGGAGGCGTATAATGACGACGACGCGTTGTTTGCGGTCGGCGGCACGTCTTCCGGCGTGACGACGGCGCTGCTGCCGATCGCGGCGGAGAACCAGAAAATTCTCGTCGTCGAGCCGGCGGTGGCCGATTCTCTCACGGGCCCCAATTCCAATCGCTATATCTTCAAGACCTCGCGCAATTCCTCGCAGGACATGCAGGCGCAGGCGCTCGCGCTGAAGCCGGATAAGGATCTCTATATCGCCACGCTGGCGCAGGATTACGCCTTCGGCAAGGACGGCATCGCCGCGTTCAAGACGGCGCT
>JBQCEL010000095.1:0-10512 GCA_051960255.1 Rhizobiaceae bacterium | reverse complement strand
GCTTGCCGAGCAGGTTCTGCCTGAAACGGCCCTGCTTGCCCTTCAGCATATCGGACAGCGACTTCAGCGGGCGCTTGTTGGCGCCGGTGATGACGCGGCCGCGGCGGCCATTGTCGAACAGCGCGTCCACGGCCTCCTGCAGCATGCGCTTCTCGTTGCGGATGATGATGCCGGGCGCGCGAAGCTCGATCAGCCGCTTTAGGCGGTTGTTGCGGTTGATGACGCGGCGGTAGAGATCGTTCAGATCCGACGTCGCGAAACGGCCGCCATCGAGCGGCACGAGAGGCCTGAGATCCGGCGGGATCACCGGCACGACCTTCATGATCATCCATTCCGGGCGGTTGCCGGACTCGATGAAGTTCTCGACCACCTTGAGCCGCTTCAACAGCTTCTTCTGCTTGAGATCCGAGGTGGTGGAAGCGAGTTCCGACCTCAGGTCGCCGGCGATCTTCTCCAGATCCATACCGGCGAGGAGATCGTGGATCGCCTCGGCGCCGATCATGGCCGTGAAGGAATCCTCGCCATACTCATCGACGGCGAGCATGTACTCCTCCTCGGAGAGGAGCTGGTTTTCCTTGAGCGCGGTCAGGCCCGGCTCGGTCACGATATAATTCTCGAAATAGAGAACGCGCTCGATATCCTTCAGCGTCATGTCGAGCAGCGTGCCGATGCGGGACGGCAGCGATTTCAGGAACCAGATATGGGCGACGGGCGCGGCCAATTCGATATGGCCCATGCGCTCGCGGCGCACCCGCGACAGCGTTACCTCAACGCCGCACTTCTCGCAGATGACGCCCTTGTATTTCATGCGCTTGTACTTGCCGCACAGGCATTCGTAGTCCTTGATCGGACCGAAGATGCGCGCGCAGAACAGACCGTCACGCTCCGGCTTGAACGTACGGTAGTTGATCGTCTCCGGCTTCTTGATCTCGCCGAAGGACCACGACAGAATCTTCTCCGGCGAGGCCAGCGATATCCGGATGGAATCGAAGGTCTGCACCGGCGTCTGGGGATTGAAGAGATTCATGACCTCTTGGTTCATGCCATTCTCCTTGTGGGGCTCCCAAATGGAAGCGCCTGTCTGAATTTCATTCAGCTTCGCGCCGTCGGAGCCCCTTATCCGTCGCCTTCGGCGACACCTTCTCCCTCAGGGGGAGAAGGGGGGCCCAACCTTCTCCCCTTGTGGGAGAAGGTGGCCGAGCGAAGCGAGGTCGGATGAGGGGAATACAGAATACCCCTCGCCCGTCATTACTCCGCCGCGTCGGGCAGCTGCCGCTGCTGGTCCGGCTCGACGCGCGTGTTCTCCAGTTCGACATTCAGGCCAAGCGAGCGCATTTCCTTGACGAGAACATTGAAGCTCTCCGGAATGCCCGCCTCGAAGGTGTCGTCGCCTCTGACGATCGCCTCGTAGACCTTGGTACGGCCGGCCACGTCGTCCGACTTCACCGTCAGCATCTCCTGCAGCGTGTAGGCGGCGCCATAGGCTTCGAGCGCCCACACCTCCATCTCGCCGAAGCGCTGGCCGCCGAACTGCGCCTTGCCGCCCAGCGGCTGCTGGGTGACGAGGCTGTAAGGCCCGATCGAACGCGCGTGGATCTTGTCGTCCACGAGATGGTGCAGCTTGAGCATATATATGTAGCCCACCGTCACCTTGCGATCGAAAGGCTCGCCCGTGCGGCCGTCATAGAGCACGGACTGGCCGCTCGACTGCAATCCGGCCTCTTCGAGCATGTCGTTGATGTTGGCCTCGTGGGCCCCATCGAACACCGGAGTCGCGATCGAGACGCCGCGCTTCATCTGATCGGCGAGACGGAGGATCGACTCGTCGTCATAGTTGCGCACCGGCTCGTTGCGGTCATTATCGGGGATCAACTCCTCGATCTTGGCCCTGAGCGGCTTGGTGTCGCCGCTTTCCTTGTAGGCCTCCATCAATTCGCCGATCTGCCTGCCCATGCCGGCACAGGCCCAGCCGAGATGCGTCTCGAGGATCTGTCCGACATTCATGCGGCTCGGCACGCCGAGCGGGTTGAGCACGATATCGACATGCGTGCCGTCCTCCAGGAACGGCATGTCCTCGACCGGCAGGATGCGGCTGACCACGCCCTTGTTGCCGTGGCGGCCGGCCATCTTGTCGCCGGGCTGCATCTTGCGCTTCACCGCGACGAAGACCTTGACCATCTTCATGACGCCGGGAGGCATCTCGTCGCCGCGCTGCACCTTTTCGACCTTGTCCATGAAGCGCTGTTCGAGCGCCCGCTTGGAATCGTCGTACTGGCCGCGCAGGGCCTCGAGTTCGCCCTGGAGCTTCTCATTCTCCACCGCGAACTGCCACCATTGCGAGCGCGGATATTCGTCGAGGATATCCCGCGACAGCACCGTGCCCTTCTTGAAGCCCTTCGGACCGGCGATCGCCTCCTTGCCGGATAGCATATCGACCAGACGGCCATAGACGTTGCGGTCCAGGATCGCCTGCTCGTCGTCGCGGTCCTTCGCGAGACGCTCGATCTCCTCGCGCTCGATCGCCATGGCGCGCTCGTCCTTCTCCACGCCGTGGCGGTTGAAGACGCGCACTTCCACGACCGTGCCGAAAGTCCCGGGCGGCATGCGCATGGAGGTGTCGCGCACATCCGACGCCTTCTCGCCGAAGATGGCGCGCAGAAGCTTCTCTTCCGGCGTCATCGGGCTTTCGCCCTTCGGCGTGATCTTGCCGACCAGGATATCGCCCGGCTGGACTTCGGCGCCGATATAGACGATTCCGGCTTCATCGAGGTTCTTCAGCGCTTCTTCCGAAACGTTCGGAATGTCGCGCGTGATTTCCTCCGGCCCAAGCTTGGTGTCGCGCGCCATGACCTCGAACTCCTCGATATGGATCGAGGTAAAGACGTCGTCGGCGACGATGCGCTCGGAGAGCAGGATGGAATCCTCGTAGTTGTAGCCGTTCCACGGCATGAACGCGACGAGCACGTTGCGGCCGAGCGCCAGATCGCCGAGATCGGTCGAGGGACCGTCGGCGATGATGTCGCCCTTCTCGATCCGGTCGCCCACCCTCACCAGCGGGCGCTGGTTGATGCAGGTGTTCTGGTTCGAGCGCTGGAATTTCATCAGCCGGTAGATGTCGACGCCCGACTTGCCGGGATCGAGATCCTCCGTCGCGCGGATGACGATACGGGTCGCATCGACCTGATCGACCACGCCGGTGCGGCGCGCGGCGATCGCCGCGCCCGAATCACGGGCAACGATCGGCTCCATGCCGGTGCCGACGAACGGCGCCTCGGCGCGAACGAGCGGCACCGCCTGGCGCTGCATGTTCGAACCCATCAGCGCGCGGTTGGCGTCGTCGTTCTCGAGGAACGGGATGAGCGCCGCGGCGACCGACACCATCTGCTTTGGCGACACGTCCATCAGATCGACGTTCTCGCGCGGCGCCATCATGACCTCGCCGGAATGGCGGCAGATGACGAATTCCTCGACGAAAGCGCCGTTCTTGTCGAGTTCGGCATTCGCCTGCGCGACATAGTGCTTGGCCTCTTCCATCGCCGACAGATAGACGACCTCGCCGGACACCTTGCCGTCGATGATCTTGCGGTAGGGGCTCTCGATGAAGCCGTACTTGTTCACCCTGGCAAAGGTCGCGAGCGAGTTGATCAGGCCGATATTCGGGCCTTCCGGCGTCTCGATCGGGCAGATGCGGCCGTAATGCGTGACGTGGACGTCGCGCACCTCGAAGCCGGCGCGCTCCCGGGTCAGGCCGCCCGGTCCAAGCGCCGAGAGGCGACGCTTGTGCGTGATCTCGGAAAGCGGATTGGTCTGGTCCATGAACTGTGACAGCTGCGAGGAGCCGAAGAACTCGCGCACGGCGGCGGCCGCCGGCTTGGCGTTGATCAGATCCTGCGGCATGACCGTGTCGATCTCGATCGAGGACATGCGCTCCTTGATCGCGCGCTCCATGCGGAGCAGGCCGACGCGGTACTGGTTCTCCATCAATTCGCCGACGGAACGGACGCGGCGGTTGCCGAGATTGTCGATGTCGTCGATCTCGCCCTTGCCGTCGCGCAATTCGACCAGCGTCTTGACCACGGCGAGGATGTCCTCCTTGCGCAACACGCGCACCGTGTCGGGGCAGTCGAGTTCGAGACGCATGTTCATCTTGACGCGGCCGACGGCCGAAAGATCGTAGCGCTCGCTGTCGAAGAACAGCGAGTTGAACATGGCTTCCGCCGTTTCGAGCGTCGGCGGCTCGCCGGGGCGCATGACGCGGTAGATGTCGAATAGCGCGTCCTGCCGGCCTTCGTTCTTGTCGGCCGCCAACGTGTTGCGGATATAGGCGCCGACATTCACATGATCGATGTCGAGCACCCTGATCTCATCCATGCCGGTGTCGAGCAGCACCTTCAGCGTCTTTTCGTCGATCTCGTCGCCGGCCTCGAGATAGATTTCGCCGGTCTCGAAATTGACGACGTCCTCGGCCAGATAGGAGCCGTAGAGATCGTCTTCCGTGACCTTGATCGCCTTGAGGCCCTTCTCGGCCAGTTGGCGGGCCTGACGCGCCGTGATCTTCTTGCCGGCCTCGACCACGACCTCGCCCGTATCGGCGTCCACCAGGTCGGTGACGGCCTTGTAGCTCCGGTAGCGCTCGACGCTGAACGGGGCGCGCCAATGATCCCCCGAACGTTCATAGGTGAGCGTCTGGTAGAAGGTCGAGAGGATTTCCTCGCCATCCATGCCGAGCGCCATCAGAAGCGACGTCACCGGAATCTTGCGGCGACGGTCGATGCGCGCATGCACGATGTCCTTGGAGTCGAACTCGATATCGAGCCAGGAGCCGCGATAGGGAATGACGCGCGCCGCGAACAGAAGCTTGCCCGAGGAATGCGACTTGCCCTTGTCGTGGTCGAAGAAGACGCCCGGCGAGCGATGCATCTGCGAGACGATGACGCGCTCCGTGCCGTTGATGATGAAGGTGCCATTCATCGTCATGAGCGGCATGTCGCCCATATAGACGTCCTGCTCCTTGATGTCCTTGATCGACTTCGCCTGCGTGTCCTCGTCGATATCGAACACGATCAGGCGCAGCGTCACCTTGAGCGGCGCGGCATAGGTGAGGTCGCGCTGGCGGCACTCGTCGACGTCGAACTTCGGCGCTTCGAATTCGTATTTGACGAATTCCAGCATCGACGCGCCGGAAAAATCGGAAATCGGGAAAACGGACTTGAAAACCGCCTGCAAGCCCTCGTCCGGACGGCCGCCCTTGGGCTCGTCCACCATGAGAAACTGATCATAGGATGCCTTCTGGACCTCGATGAGGTTCGGCATCTCCGCAACCTCGGGGATCTTCCCGAAGAACTTGCGTACGCGCCTGCGGCCGTTGAACGTCTGTGTCTGGGCCATCGTCGCTCCTTCTGCTGCCATTGAGGCTGCTGCCTGCTCGTCTTTACTGCCACACCGGCCGCGGTCGGCCGCGGCCCATCTGAAACGGATAAAACCCGTTTCCTGAAAGCCGCTCGCGGCTGACAGGAAATGGGTTCCCCTTACGCAATCGTCGGTCCGGCGAACGGGAACCCGCCCGCCGGACCGGGATCGATTACTTCAACTCGACCTTGGCGCCAGCCGCTTCGAGCTGGGCCTTGATCTTGTCCGCCTCGTCCTTGGCCACGCCTTCCTTGACCGGCTTCGGAGCACCCTCGACGAGGTCCTTGGCTTCCTTGAGGCCAAGGCCCGTAATGGCGCGGACTTCCTTGATGACGTTGATCTTCTGGGCGCCGGCCTCGGCGAGAACGACGTCGAACTCGGTCTTCTCCTCGGCGGCTTCCGCCGGAGCGGCCGCGCCGCCGGCGGCGGCGACGGCAACCGGAGCCGCGGCCGAAACGCCCCACTTCTCTTCCAACAGCTTCGAAAGCTCGGCCGCCTCGAGGACGGTCAGGCTCGAAAGGTCATCAACGATCTTCGCGAGATCAGCCATTTTTCAGTTCCTTATCAGGTTCGAACAATATTGGTGACAGCGAGGAACGGCCTCATGCCGCCTCGTCCTTCCGGGCATAGGCGCCGAACACGCGGGCAAGCTGGCCTGCCGGTGCGTTGACGACCTGTGCGATCCGGGTTGCCGGCGTCGAGATCATGCCGACGATCTTGGCCCTGAGTTCATCGAGCGACGGCAATGTGGCAAGCGCCTTCACACCGTTCGCATCGAGGCTGGTTGCCCCCATCGACCCGCCGAGAATGACGAGATTGTCATTCGTCTTGGCGAAATCGGAGGCGACCTTCGGAGCCGCGACCGGATCGTCCGAATAGGCGATCAGCGTCTGTCCCTTGAACAGCGCCTTCATGCTTTCGGATTCCGTGCCCTGAAGAGCGATTATGGCGAGACGGTTCTTCGCGACCTTGACGGTGCCTCCCGCGGCGCGCATTTTCGACCTGAGGTCGTTCATTTGCGCAACGGTCAGACCGGCATAGTGGGCCACGACGACTGAACCGGTGTTCTTGAACACCTCGTTCAGGCCCGTGACGAATTCGCGCTTTTCCGCTCTATCCACTGCCTATCTCCAGTTGGCAGCCTCTTCTTCGAAAAGGCTGCCGGTTGCCTTTTGCCGGGCGGGCAATCCAGAGGATCAACCCGAACGGCGTTCGAGGATCCTGTCCCCTTTCGCCATGTCCGCCGCGAACAACGGACAGGTAGGGCAAAAGGCAAACACGGTTCGAACCTTCATCGGGACGCCTTCCGCGCGGAAAACGCCTCTTTGTCGGGTCTCACCCGTCTCATGCAGGCTCAGATGAATTAAGGCGAGCCACCCGCAATCTCGGACAGGATGTCCGGAAACTTTCGCTTCCGGTACTCCAGCCCCTCCGAAAAGGGGCCGGAATTCTTACGGTGGAGCGTCGCTCCACCTCAAAGCAGCATCAGGCGTTGCCGATGCTGGAAAGATCGAGCTTGAGGCCGGGCCCCATGGTCGAGCTGAGCGACACCTTCTTCAGGTAATTGCCCTTGGCGCCCGACGGCTTGGCCTTGATGACCGCATCGGCGAAGGCGCGGACATTCTCCTCGATCGCCTTGGCGTCGAAGGAAGCCTTGCCGACGCCGCCATGGACGATGCCCGCCTTCTCGACGCGGAACTCCACCGCGCCGCCCTTGGAGGCCTTGACCGCGGCGGCGACGTCCGTCGTCACCGTGCCGACCTTCGGATTCGGCATCATGCCGCGCGGGCCGAGCACCTTGCCGAGACGGCCGACGAGCGGCATCATGTCCGGCGTCGCGATGCAGCGGTCGAAATTGATCTCGCCGCCCTGGACCGCAGCCACCAGATCCTCCGCCCCGACGATATCGGCGCCGGCGGCCTTCGCCTCTTCGGCCTTCTCGTTGCGCGCGAAAACCGCGACCCGGACCGAGCGGCCCGTACCGTTCGGCAAATTGACGACGCCGCGGACCATCTGGTCGGCATGGCGCGGATCAACGCCGAGATTCATCGCCACCTCGATCGTCTCGTCGAACTTCGCCGTGGCGCGCTCCTTCAGAAGCTTCACGGCCTCATCGAGCGAATAGGCCTTGTTGCGATCGATCCCCTCGCGGGATTTCGCAACGCGCTTTGCAAGCTTTATCGCCATCGTGTCAGCCCACCACTTCCAGGCCCATGGAGCGGGCGGAACCCTCGACCATGCGCATCGCGGCCTCGACGTCATTGGCGTTGAGGTCCTTCATCTTCGCTTCCGCGATCTCGCGCACCTTGGCGCGCTGGATCTGGCCGGCCTTCTGCTTGCCCGGCTCCTTCGATCCGGATTTCAGGTTGGCCGCCTTTTTCAGGAAATAGCTCACCGGCGGCGTCTTCATCGCGAAGGTGAACGATTTGTCCTGGTAATAGGTGATGACGACGGGGATGGGCGAACCCTTCTCCATCTCCTGGCTCTGCGCGTTGAACGCCTTGCAGAACTCCATGATGTTGATGCCGCGCTGGCCAAGCGCCGGACCGATCGGGGGCGACGGCGTCGCCGAACCCGCTGGAACCTGGAGCTTGAGCTGGCCTGCAACTTTCTTAGCCATATCTCATCTGCCTTTTTCGAATGCCGGCCCCTGTTCGGGCGCTGCCGGCGGTTGCAGTTCGGTGGTGCGGACTTGAAACGGCCGGCAAAGCCGCCTGCCCTCCCACCATCGACGCCATGGACGAAACCGCCCAGGCACCCGCGCCGCCTCCGCGGCGCGACCGGTCAGCCCTTCTCGACCTGACCGAACTCCAGATCGACCGGAACGGCGCGACCGAAGATCGAAACTTCCACCTTGAGCCTGGACCGCTCTTCATCAACCTCCTGCACGAAGCCGTTGAAGGAAGCGAAGGGCCCATCGGCGACACGCACCTGCTCGCCGATCTCGAACGTCACCGACGGCTTCGGGCGCTCGACGCCCTCCTGCACCTGGTTGAGGATGCGCTGGGCCTCGGCTTCGGTGATCGGCACCGGCTTGGAATCGCCAAGGAATCCCGTGACTTTCGGCGTGTTCTTCACAAGACTGAACACCGCGTCGGTGAGATTGGCCTTGAGCAGGACATAACCTGGAAAGAACTTCCGCTCAGCGTCGACCTTACGCCCGCGCCTGACCTCGACGACCTTTTCGGTCGGCACCACGATCTGCTCGATCTGGTCGCCCAGACCCTTCTGCTTGGCCTTGTTCTCGATATCCTCCGCCACCTTCTTCTCGAAATTCGAGTAGGCGTGGACAATATACCAGCGTGCAGTCATCCCAGGCGCTCTCCCCTAGTCAGTCTTAATGGCCGAGGCCCAGGATGAATCCGACGCCCCAGCCCATCAGCTGATCGGCGGCGAAAAAGAAGATCGCGGTGAAGAAGGACATGACCAGAACCATCAGCGTGGAAACCACCGTCTCGCGACGGGTAGGCCATGTAACCTTCTCGCCTTCCGCTCGCACCTGCTGGAGGAAGGTAAAAGGATTGGTCGTTTTTGACGCCATCTGCCGCTCTTCTCAACGCGCCCGGTATGCCGGGATCGCACTATTCATGACCGGTTTCCCGGCTCGCCACTCGCCGAACGCCCGCTATCGCTCGGAACGACACGCCACATCGAATTAAATACCGTCGAACTCGGCGCAACAATTTCCCATGCAGTTCGGGCGCGTAAAGCCGCCTGCCCGGCTTCACGCACCGCGTGAGTTCACCCTACATAGACGCTCGGCACCTATGATGCAAGGCCCGCGGAGGGGAATCTAGTCTCAAATATCCACATTGGAATGGCAGGGGCAACAGGGCTCGAACCTGTGACCTGCGGTTTTGGAGACCGCCGCTCTACCAACTGAGCTATACCCCTAGATCAACGGCGTTGGAGCGCCATCGGCAGGCGCTTCCTAGAAGTTTCGCGCCAGCCTGTAAAGTGGGTTGCCGACTGGCCCGGTTCAAACCGCTACGGCAATCGCTGGAAAAGGCCTGGATAGGTCGCCACGAAGCCATCGCTGTCGAAAACGATTTCGCGATGGAAGTCGCTATCTAGCGATTCGTAGAGATAGAGCCGGCCTTCTTCAAGACAGGTATAGCGCTGTGGATCGGCAAAGACGCTCCCGCCCATAATGTCGATATAGGCGGTCCTGATCTCGGCACATTCCCCTTTCCGCATGTTCAGCCGCTTTACGGGAAAGCTGTTGGTGAACGGGGTGATGGAAATATCGGGGTCGAGCGCACCACGGAGTTCGGCGACGATCCGGCCGTCTTTCTTCCAATTGCCCTTGCCGTCGGCCTCGATCACGATTTTGTGCCCGGTCCCGATCAATTCGACCTCGACGCGGCGCGCATTCCAGAAAGCATCGATGAGAATACGCCAGCAGGCCGCAAAGGGAATGGGATTGGATCCGACGACCGCCGCCTCGGCAAGGAAGCCATCTTCGTTCCGGCGCAACACAACGTGCTGCAGGCCCACGCCTTTCCACTCACGCCAGCGGATCGTTTGAACATCCGTCATTTCGCCTCACTTCGCCAAAGATAGCAAAGAGAGGACGGGATAGGCAGAGGTGCTCGCAACCGTCCGGTGAGCATATGCGTGTGGACACGCCGTACCAACGCAACGCCCAAGAAAAAGGGCGGCCCGAAGACCGCCCTTCTCGTTCGATTGGCTGGCGCCATGGGGGAGTCGATCACTCCGTGATCGAGATGACGACGCCGGCGCCGACGGTGCGGCCGCCTTCGCGGATGGCGAAGCGCAGGCGCTCCTCCATGGCGATCGGCACGATCAGTTCGACATCCATCGTCACATTGTCGCCCGGCATCACCATCTCGGTGCCCTCGGCGAGCTTCACCACGCCGGTCACGTCCGTCGTGCGGAAGTAGAATTGCGGCCGGTAATTGGTGAAGAACGGCGTGTGGCGCCCGCCCTCTTCCTTCGTCAGGATGTAGGCTTCCGCCTTGAACTTGGTGTGCGGCGTCACCGAACCCGGCTTCGCCAGAACCTGGCCGCGCTCGACGCCCTCGCGGTCGATGCCGCGCAACAGCGCGCCGATATTGTCGCCCGCCTGGCCCTGGTCCAGAA
>JBQCEL010000094.1:0-7453 GCA_051960255.1 Rhizobiaceae bacterium | reverse complement strand
CGACTGCCGTCGACCACGAACACAGCATTGCCCTGCACGGCGTCGGCCGGCACCAGCAGCGCGTTCGCCTTCTCGCGCGCGACGATATTGGCCTCGACGCTCATGCCGGGCTTGAGCGGCGTATCGTCGGGCAGCGCCATCTTGACGCGGAAGGTCTTGGCGTTGACGTCGCCCATCGGCGTGATCTCGCCGACCCGGCCCTCCAGCCGGCGGCCGGGAAAGGCGTCGGTGCGGAACAGCACCGTCTGCCCGATGGCGACGCGGGGGATGTCCTCTTCGTTGACCTCGGCGACGACCTGCAGCGGCTTCGGCACGCCGACGCGGAACAGGACCTGGCCGACCTCCGCGATCTCGCCGGTCTCGCCGTCGCGGCGCAGGATGAGCCCGTCCATCGGCGATCCGATCGTGTATTCGCCGATCCGCTCGTTCTGCACCGAGATCAGGCCCTGCACCTGGCCGAGATCCATCGACGCGCGCTCATAGGCCTGCGTCGTGGCCGCGCCCTTGGCGATCAGCGCGCTGACGCGCGTCATCTCGTTCTTGAGAAACTCCTCGCGCGCCTTGAGCTCGTTGAGCGCGGCTCTCGCCTGGCTGTCGTCGAGCTGCGCCAGCACCGCCCCTTTTTTGACGGCCTCGCCTTCGCAGTGACAGATGTAGACGATGCGGCCGCGCACGAGGCTCGCGACCTTGGCCCAGGTGACCGGCTCGACGCCGCCGGTGGCGTAGACGATGTCGGCCGCCGTGCCGCGCGCGACCGGCACTGCCGTGACGACCGGACCGCGGCCGAAGCGCGCATAGGCGCCGGCCGCCGCCGCGACGAGCACCAGCCCGGCAATGATGAGGGTCGAACGGCGCACGGCCCGAGGTCTCCCGTTTCGCCGGTCAAACTACGGACCGGCGGACGGGAAACCTTGATGTACCGCAAGCCTCTCCCCGCAAGCGGGGAGAGGGAAGCAGGTTTACGCCACCGCCTTGATGATCTTGCCGAGCTTGTCGAAGATCTCGTCGATCTGCGCTTCCGACACGATCAAGGGCGGCGACAGTGCCAGCGTGTCGCCGACCGCGCGCATCGTCATGTCGAATTCGTTGAAGGCGCGATCGAGCGCTTCCATGCCGCGCTTGCCCGGGCCATCGGTGCGCGGGGCGAGATCGAGTCCCATCGTCAGGCCCATCTGGCGAATGTCGAGAACGTTCGGCAGGCCCTTCATCGACATGCAGGCGTCCGCCCATTTCGGCTCGAGCTTGCGCGTGCGCTCGAACAGATCCTCGTCGCGGTAGAGATCGAGCGTGGCGAGCCCCGCCGCGCAGGCGAGCGGATGCGCCGAGTAGGTGTAGCCGTGGAACAGTTCGATCACGTGCTCCGGCCCCGACATGAAGGCGTCGTGCACATGCTTGCGCGCAATGACGCCGCCCATCGGCACCGCGCCGGAGGTGACGCCCTTGGCGAAAGTCACGAGGTCGGGGATGACGCCGTAGCGGTCGGCCGCGAAGGGCGTGCCGAGGCGGCCGAAGCCGGTGATGACCTCGTCGAAGATGAGCAGGATGCCGTGTTTGTCGCAAATCTCGCGCAGCCGCTTCAGATAGCCCTTCGGCGGGATGAGCACACCCGTCGATCCGGCGACCGGCTCGACGATCACGGCGGCGACCGTCGAGGCGTCGTGCAGCGTCACGATCCGCTCCAGCTCGTCGGCCAGTTCCGCGCCATGCTCCGGCACGCCGCGGCTGAACGCGTTCTTCTGCGGCAGGTGCGTATGCGGCAGATGATCGACGCCGGTCAAAAGCGTGCCGAACATCTTGCGGTTGCCGACGATGCCCCCGACGGAAATGCCGCCGAAATTGACGCCATGATAGCCGCGCTCGCGACCGATCAGGCGGAAACGGGAGCCCTGCCCTTTCACGCGCTGATAGGCGAGCGCGATCTTCAGCGCGGTTTCGACCGATTCGGACCCGGAATTGGTGAAGAAGACGTGATCCATCCCGGCCGGCGCGATGGCGACAAGCCTGTTGGCCAGTTCGAAGGCGACCGGGTGCCCCATCTGGAAGGCCGGCGCATAGTCGAGCGTCGCCACTTCTTCCTGGACCGCCTGGACGATCTTCGGCCGGCAATGGCCGGCATTGACGCACCAGAGTCCTGCCGTTCCGTCGAGAATCTTGCGTCCGTCGCTCGCCGTGTAATGCATGTCCTTCGCCGACACCAACATGCGAGGCGCCTGCTTGAACTGGCGGTTCGCCGTGAACGGCATCCAGAAGGCGCTGAGATCGTTCGGCGCGACATTCAATCTGTTGGACATACCAAGCCTTTCTTGTTTGTCTCGTGTTCCCGTTTTCGGCCAACGCTTGGTTTTTCGGGCGCAGCTGTGCTACGCATTTTTTGACCGTTTGGACAAACGTTAGCATCGCCACAAAGGTGGTCAAGGGGAATGTAGCGGAAATGCCGCGGACAATGTGCGTTCCACAAAATGCTGGGCACTGGTCCAGGAAATTGGTCCAGAAACGAAGGGGGCCGGGAGCAGGCAGGGCGTGGAAGCGATCGTAAGAAAAAAGCGCACGCGCATCCAGAAAGAGAAGCGCGAGACCATCCTTCAAGCCGCGCTCGAGGTTTTTTCCACGCATGGTTTCCGCGGCTCCACGATCGACCAGATCGCCGAAGCGGCCGGCATGTCGAAGCCCAACCTACTTTATTATTTCCGCGGCAAGGAAGAGATTCACGAAACGCTGATCGCGCGTCTTTTGGAAACCTGGCTGGCGCCTTTGAAGGAATTGCGCGCCGATGGCGATCCGCTGACGGAAATCCGCTCCTATATCCGCCGCAAGCTCGAGATGGCGCGCGATTATCCGCGCGAAAGCCGCCTCTTCGCCAATGAGATATTGCAGGGCGCGCCGCGCATCATGCCGCTCCTCCAGACCGATTTGAAGAATCTCGTCGATGAAAAAGCGGAAATCATAGAGGGCTGGATGCGCGCCGGCAGGATCACATGCGCCGATCCCTGGCATCTCATCTTCTCAATCTGGGCGACAACCCAGCACTATGCCGATTTCGACGCTCAGGTGCGGGCTGTCCTCGGACCCGAGCGCGGGGGAGAGGAACGCTTCGATGATGCGGCCGAGTTTCTGGAGCAGCTTTACATCGGCGGCCTGAAGTCAAAGCTTTAGAGTTGTGTTCCGAGCCTTCCGTCGAAATATTCACTCCAAAACCGAAGCGATCACCATTAGCAGGCCCCCAGCCAGTGTGATGTTCACCAGCATCAGGTAAAGATTTGGCGCGCGCGCCTCGCCGGAAAACATCAGCGGATTGTGGTAAAGTCCGGTCGCCATGATCAGGAAAAGGATCAGCAGCAGCGCGCCCCAGAGTGGCCAGATGAGGAAAACCAGCGAAAGCCCGCCGATCCCCTGCATCGCAAATCCGGCCGTCATCAAAGGCCAGGGAAGACGCCACCCATAATTGGTGGCCCGTGCTTTTCTTTCGCGGAAATTACGGAAATTCCGAAAACATGCGATGAGGAAAAAGGCGCCGAAAACGATGCGCCCCACCGCCAGAAAAATCGATGCGTCCACCGCCTCTTCTCCAACACTCCACACGATAAGAGGACGGACCCGTCCGGTCCGTCCTCATGTGACGATATCCAATCGCAGTTCCTGATCGTCAACGACGCTCAGGCTGCTTTCGCATAGTCCACCGGATGGATCACATGGAAGGAAACGCAGATGCGGTTCCAGATGTTGATCATGCCGATCGCGACGGTGAGCTTGGTGATTTCCTCTTCGGAGAAATGCTGGCGCGTCGCTTCCCAAAGCGCATCCGGCACCCCGGCGTCGGCGATTTTCGTCACGGCTTCGGTATAGGCGAAGGCGGCGCGCTCGCGCTCGGTGAAGAGCGGCGATTCCTTCCATGCCGAGACGAGGAGCACGCGCTGCTGCGTGTCGCCATCGCGCAGCGCTTCATGGCTGTGCATGTTGACGCAGAACGAGCAGCCATTGATCTGTGAGGCGCGCAGTTTGATGAGATGGAGCAGACTCTTTTCCAGCCCGCATTCCTCCACCGCCTTGTTCAGCGCATAGACCTGCTTCATCAGTTCAGGGGCGTAGCTCTGGTATTTCAATCTCTGTTCCATTGTCTTTCCTTTCACCCTTGTTTTGAAACCGATTTCTGCGGCCTTTGGTAACGCTCGACAAAGGCGCAACCCCGCGCGATCGAGCGCGGATCGGCATCGTCCAGATAGCCGGCGACAATATCGGACAGCCTCACTTCGGCGAGCGCAGCGCGGTACGCCTTCTCCGCCTTCAGCATCGCGACCTTGATGCCACAGGGTTTGACATACGCCGACGCCGGCAGCGGGTTGGGACCGTTTCGCCGGATCTCGGCGCAACGATAGGCAGGCTCCGGCCCCTCGACGGCAAGCACGATGTCGAGCAGCGTGATGCGCTCCGGCATCCGGGCGAGCCGGTAGCCACCATGCGGGCCGGGAATGGATTCGAGGATTTTCGCACTCGTCAAGGCATTCAGATGTTTGAGCAAATAGCTCGGCGACAATCCATGCGCTTCCGCGAGCGCGGCGCCCGGAAGCGTCGCCCCGTCCCGGACGCCGGCGAGCACGGCGCAGCAATGGATCGCCGCCTCCACGCCTTCTCCGAGTTTCATCGGCTTGATTCCTTATTCATGGATGTTCTTTATCGTGGATAATGTTTATCGTCAATAAGGAATCGAATGAGGCCCGTGCTCGTTACGGCCTATCGGTCGCAAAGGGATTTTATGCCGAGCGTTTCTCCACTGGGAGCGCGCCAATCAGGTCCGCGAGTTTGGCGAGGTGTTTTCCTGCGCAACGGGCGTGTAAACGGTGAGCCGCATGTCGGAACCGTCATCGTCTCGGCCGTTTCGGGGCCAGATGACGGTCCCCGGAATTGCCGGGCTGGGGGCGATCAACGGCATCTGCGATATGCCGCCGCGGTCATCGCCAGCTTTCTACCACTGCTTCAATCCCCTACTGCCCTACTCCCATGATCACCTACTCCGCCGGTTCCGCCACCTTCGCCATCGGATTGTTCGGATGCGTCGTCCAGTTGGCGTAGGTCGGGCTGACGATCTTGCCGGTGCGCTTGTCGAGCGCGCCGACAGGAAGCGGCTGCATGGTGATGCAGTCTTCCACCGGGCAGACATTGACGCACAGATTGCAGCCGACGCACTCCTCGTCCATCACCTCGAAATGCCGCTTGCCGTCGACCATGGAGGTGATCGCCTGGTGCGAGGTGTCCTCGCAGGCGATATGACAGCGGCCGCATTTGATGCAGAGAGCCTGATCGATGTGCGCCTTGGCGACATAGTTGAGGTTGAGATATTGCCAGTCGGTGACGTTGGGCGTGGCGCGGCCGATGACGTCGTCGAGCGTCGCATGGCCCTGTTCGTCCATCCAGTTCTTCAGCCCCTCGATCATCTCCTGCACGACCTTGAAGCCATAGGTCATCGCTGCCGTGCAGACCTGCACGTTGCCGGCACCGAGCGCCAGGAATTCCGCCGCGTCGCGCCAGTTGGTGACGCCGCCGATGCCCGAAATCGGCATACCGCGCGTTTCGGCATCGCGCGCGATCTCCGCCACCATATGGAGCGCGATCGGCTTAACCGCCGGGCCGCAATAGCCGCCATGCGAACCCTTGCCGTCGATCGAGGGCTCCGGCGAGAAAGTGTCGAGATTGACCGACGTGATCGACGATATGGTGTTGATCAGCGATACGGCGTCGGCGCCACCTTTCTTCGCCGCGCGCGCCGGATAGCGGATATCGGTGATGTTCGGCGTCAGCTTGATGATGACCGGCATGCGCGTGGTTTGCTTGCACCAGCGCGAGAGCATCTCGATATATTCCGGCACCTGCCCCACGGCCGACCCCATGCCGCGTTCGGACATGCCGTGCGGACAGCCGAGATTGAGTTCGATACCGTCCGCCCCGGTCTCCTCGACCGCCGGAAGGATCGCCTTCCACGCCTCCTCCACGCACGGCACCATTAGCGACACGACCAGCGCCCGGTCCGGCCAGTCGCGCTTCACCCGCTTGATTTCCTGCAGGTTGAGCTGAAGCTGCCGGTCGGTGATCAGTTCGATATTGTTGAGGCCGAGGAGACGCCTGTCCGCGCCCCAGATCGCGCCGTAGCGCGGGCCGTTGACATTGACGACCGGCGGCCCGTCCTCACCGAGCGTCTTCCAGACGACGCCGCCCCAGCCGGCCTTGTAAGCGCGCACGACATTGTATTCCTTGTCGGTCGGCGGCGCCGATGCCAGCCAGAACGGGTTGGGCGACTTGATGCCGAGGAAGTTGCTGCGGATGTCTGCCATGGCTTACTCCTCCCCAATCCGTGATGGAATGGATGAAACGATCGTCATCGACGCTGCTCCGGCAAGGTGTCGAAGGCCGGAATGCCATCCGGAACGATGTGGAAACCGGCCTTCTCCTCGCAGAAGATCGCCATCTTCGGCCCGCCATAGACGTCAGGATCGTCGAGCGTGCCGACCTTGAGCACGAGTTGCGGCAGGCCCGGACGGCGCGTCAGGATATGCGTGCCGCAGGTCGCGCAAAAATCCCGCGTCACCGCATTCGGGAGGTCGGGGCGCTTATATTGTTTCGGCTCTCCTTCCACATAGGCAAAGCCCTCCGGTGGAATGAGCATGAAATAATTGGGGCCGCCGCCCGAAATATACTGGCAGGCACGGCAATGGCATTCGGCCTTGAGCACCGGCGCGGCGGAGACCTTGTAACGCAGTGCACCGCAATAGCAGCCGCCCTGGAGGTCAGTTTCCATTGGGTTTCTCCTCATGGGAGATGGTCAGTGAGACGTATGCTCCGCATTTGGCTATTTCCGACTGCAAGATTATATTGCCACGGACGGCATCTGCGGGGGTATAGGTATGACGACGGAACGACGCTTTACGATCCATCTGCTTCCTGAGCTTGAAGGCGGCTTCACTGTCCGCGTTCCCGCGCTGCCCCCGGTCGTCACCTATGGGGCGACCTATGAGGAGGCGCTCGCGAATGCCCGAGAGGCGATCGAGGCCGTGATCCAAGTCTATCGCGAAGACGGGATCGAGATCCCCCCCGACATCGAAACCCGTATCGACACACTCACCATCGCTGCCTGACCGGTGAACCCGCGCAGGCTCCCCGTCGTCAAGGGCAAGGCGGTGCTGCGGGCTTTGCGAAATGCCGGGTTCGAGCTTCGCCATGTGCGTGGCAGCCATCATGTGCTGACCCATCCAGGCCCTCCGCGGCGAATGGTGTCGGTCCCCGTCCACCGAAATCGAACGCTTCCCATAGGCACTCTGGCGGCCATTATCGAAGAGGCGGGACTTTCGGTCGAGGAGTTCATCGCACTGCTTTAAACCATCAGCGTCCGGTGAATGCTTTCCGCCGCGTCGCGGCCTTGCGCCACGGCCGAGACCGTCAAATCCTCGCCGCCGGCGACGCAATC
>JBQCEL010000093.1:0-3017 GCA_051960255.1 Rhizobiaceae bacterium | reverse complement strand
CTCATTCGCGCCGCCGTGGCGTTCAACGTTTCAAAGCGCGGCAAGCGGTAGCCGACAGTCAGGCCGGCTTCACTACTTTGGCGACCGAAGGCCCTTCCAGCCGGCCCGGCTTTGGAAAACCGCTGCCGAGCAATGGACGCACATAATCGAGGAATGCCGGCGTGATGTCATTGCCTGACGACGAAATGAATTCGTCGGCCATCACCTTTGTCTTGCCGGCGACCTTCGCGAGATCGACCAACGCATATTCGGCCCTATAGTCCCCTACCCTGCGGATGGCGACCGATGCGCTTTTTGCGCCGCCCGCCGCCTGACGGACCGCGAATTCGCCGATCTCGCGCGCTTCGCGCTGGTCCACATCCGAAACACAGCCGAAGAAAGAACGCTGAAGGTAGCCGAAGGTGTCGCCGCGCACGCGGCTGATGCCGAGCTTCGCCTTCACCTCGCCCGAAAGAAGATCCGCCAAGGCGCCGGTGCCGGAAAGCTGGACATTGCCATGCGCGTCCTTCTCCGCTTTCCCCGCCAGCTTGACCGTCAGCGGCGTGCCGTCGGCGTCATGGATGCCTTCGGAAACGGCGACGACGCAGCGGCCATGGCGCTCCTGCATCGATTTCACGTCGGCGAGAAACTTTTCCGTCTCGAAGACGCGTTCGGGCAGATAAATCAGGTGCGGGCCATCCCCTTCCCGCGTCCGCGCGGCGGCGGAAGCGGCGGTGAGGAAGCCGGCATGCCGGCCCATGACGACGGCGATGTAGACGCCGGGCAGCGAGCGGTTGTCGAGATCGGCGCCCATGAAGGCCTGGGCGACGAAGCGCGCCGCCGAGGGATAGCCCGGCGCATGGTCACTTTCCATCAGATCGTTGTCGATCGTTTTCGGCACATGGATGCAGCAAAGGCCATAGCCCTCCTTCGCCGCCTCCTCGCTGACGATGCGCATCGTGTCGGAGGTGTCGTTGCCGCCGATATAGAGGAAGGCGGTGACGCCATGCGCCTTGAGAGCGGCGAGGACGCGGCGGCAATAGGCAAGGTCCGGCTTGTCGCGCGTCGAGCCGAGCGCCGAGGAAGGCGTTGCCGCGACAGCTTCGAGATTGCTCTCGCTTTCCCGCGTGAGATCGATGAAATCCTCGTTGACGATGCCGCGCACGCCATGCCGCGCGCCATAAACCGCCTCGATCGCGGGAAAGCGGCGCGCCGCGAGCACCGCGCCGACCAGCGACTGGTTGATGACGGCGGTCGGTCCGCCCCCTTGGGCTATGACGAGCTTTCCCGTTTGCATCTGCTTTATGCCTCCTGAACAATCACGTAAGCCTATAGAACCGCTCCGCCGTGCCGCCAAAAACCTGCTCAAGGGCGGGGCCGGCGCCGGCGACGTTTTCGGCCATCCGCCGCCAGATATCATAAGAGCCGGCGAGTTCCAGAACCGGCCAGTCCGATCCCCACATGACGCGTTCGGGGCCGAAGGCGGAAAGAACATGGGCGGCATAGGGCTGCAAATCTTCCTCCGTCCAGCCGCTCGCCGCCTCGGTCGCAAGGCCCGAGAGCTTGCAAAAAACAGGCGTCCGCTCGGCGAGCCTTGCCATGCCGGCGGCCCAATCGTCAAAGCGTTTCTCGCGGATCACCGGCTTCATACAATGATCGATGACGATGCGCATTTTCGGATAGCGGTCGAAAAGGCGCTGGAAATTATCGATATGAAGCGGAAAGCCGAGCGCGTCGAAGGTCAAATCGAGATCGACGATCGCGTCATAGCCCCATTGCACGTCCGGCCTGCGCATCCAGTCGGGATCGGCGATGTCCTGGATCATCGGGCGCACGCCGGCGAATTTAGGATGCTTTGCAAAGCGTTCGAGGTGGCGGCGATCCTCGGCCTTCTCGAAATCGACCCAGCCCACCACCTTGCCGATGAAGGAGGTGGCATCGGCAAGGCCCAGCATATATTCGGTCTCGAAGACAGTCGGGGCGGCCTGAACCAGAACCGTACGGTCGATGTTCCAGCGCTTCAGATGCGCCTCGATGTCGGCCGGCAGGATATCGCGGCGGATCGGCGCGACCGCCTCGTTAGCCTCCATCCAATCATAATCGCCGCGAGCGATCCGCCAGAAATGCTGATGGGCATCGACGCGCATTATGGTTTCCCTCCGATGACCCCCACCCCTGTCCCCTCCCCACAAGGGGGAGGGCGACGCTTGCACCATTGTTTCAGCCGAAATCGCCGGGTTTGGACGCTCTGCAGGGACGCCGCGCCGTTCCCCTCCCCCTTGTGGGGAGGGGTTAGGGGTGGGGGTCTTTTCAAACGCATCGCCTCCCGCCTATGCCGGGACAGGCGCTTCGGGCCGCATCAGGCCGGCCTCCTTCAGATCGCGCCAGAGCGCCGGCGGAATTGTCACGGACAAGGTCTCCATGTTGAGCGCCACCTGTCCGGGCGAGGTTGCGCCGGGAATGACCGACACGATCGCCGGATGGACGAGCGGAAAGCGCAGCGCCGCCTGGACGAGCTTGACGCTATGGCGCTCGCAAAGCGCCTCGATCCTGGCGACACGATCGAGAATGTGTTGCGGAGCGGGCTCGTAATTGTAGAAGGCCCCCTCCTTCGGACCGGAAGCCAATATGCCGGAATTGTACGCCCCGCCGAGGACGATGCCGATGCCGCGCCTTTCGCAAAGCGGCAGGAAGCTTTTCAGCGATTCCTGCTCCAGAAGCGTATAGCGCCCGGCCAGCAGGAAGATGTCAAAATCGCCCGCTTCGGCGAGACGCTGGCAGATTTCCCATTCGTTGACGCCCGCGCCGATCGCCTTGACGACGCCCTCGTCACGCAACTTGACCATGGCGCGGTAGCCGCCTTCCATTAATTCCTCGAAACGGGCGTCCACCGCTTCTTTTGTGATATGGTTGGAGAAATCCAGATCGTGCGCGAAGATGATGTCGACGCGATCGACGCCCAGCCTTTCCAGCGAATCCTCCAGCGACCGCATGACGCCGTCATAGCCGTAATCATAGACTTCCCGGCGCGACGGCGT
>JBQCEL010000092.1:0-16754 GCA_051960255.1 Rhizobiaceae bacterium | reverse complement strand
GGGGCCTGCGCTGGTTGCGGGTTGACGACCTGTCCGGCGCGCGCCTTTTGCACCCCCTGCACGATGACGGTCTGCCCTTCCTTCAAGCCGCTCTGCACGATCCAGTTCTGTCCGGTCTGCCGCGTTGCCTGGATGCGCTGCTCCGACACCTTCTTGTCGGGACCGACGACGAGGACGAATTTGCCCTGGTTGTCCTGCTGCACGGCGGTGATCGGCACGACGAGTTCCTCGTCAGGCTTGGAGGGGCGGATGACGATATTCACATATTGGCCCGGCAGGAGGAGCTTCTTGGGATTGGCGAACTCGGCATAGATCGGGATGGTGCCGGTCGATTGATCCACCTGGTTGCTGACGAAAGCGAGCTTGCCGGTCTGGCCGTACATCGTGCCGTTGGAAAGCTGGATGCGCGGCAGGAATTCCTGCGTCAATTGCTGGACGGAGGTTCCGCGCTTCTGCTCCGCCGTCACGAGGCGGCTCTGATCGACCGAAAAGACGACCCTGATCGGATCGAGCTGGACGAGCGTCGCCAGCGCGCCGGTGGTCGAGTCGACAAGGTTGCCCTTCGTCACGGCGGCCGCGCCGATGCGCCCGGAAATGGGAGCCTTGATCCTGGTATAGCCGAGGTTGATCTCGGCGGTTTCGATCTGCGCTTGCGCCGCCTCGACATTCGCCTGGTCGGCGTCGCGCGTCGCGATCGCTTCGTCGAGCGTCGCCTGCGGCGTCGCGCCTCTCTTCACGAGATCCTGGTCGCGGGCGACCGTTAATTGATCGTTCTTCAGCGCGGCCTGTGCTTTCGCCAGCGCGGCCTCGGCGCTCTTCACTTGGGCCTGATATATATCCGGCTGGATGACGAAGAGAAGCTGGCCTTCCTTGACGTCCGACCCTTCCTGAAAGGCGACTTGCTGGAGAATGCCCTGCACCAGGGCGTGGATCTGCACGGACTGGATCGCCTGGACCCTGCCGATCGTCGTATAGGTCGGCGTGACGTTCTCCTTCGCCACCTTCACCACCGTGACGGAGGGCGGCGGGCCGGAAGGCTGTTGCTGGGCAAGCGCCATGGTGGGGAAGAATGCCGCGCCGATGGCCAGAAGGATGAGGAGAGGAGGACTCGAGGAAAGGATGGTTCGCAATACGCGTTGTCTGGCGGTCGATATGACTTGGTGAAAATTCATATTCCAGACGCCCAAAAATAAAGAGAAGCGTTGTTCACGCTTCTTTTGCCAGTCACCAACAATGACTCTACGGCGGAAAGGTTGCCGGGCGGGCGCTCCAGCCGATAACATTTGGTTGAGCGGAATTGTGTGGCAGGTTGCGCCAATCCGCGACGGCATGGATCGGGAGGATTTTTTCATGCAGTGGGAGATTGCCGCGGGATACGAGGCGCGCCGCGAACAGCATTATGGCGACAGGATCATTTCCTGCTTTGCCAAGCGGCCGCGATCATTGCCGGCGATGCTTTCCGCGACCTGTTCCGCCGCGCCAGACGGCGAAGCGATCGTCTGCGGCGAGCTTCGCCTCGACTGGCGCGAGGTGGGGGAGAGGACGGCCCGCATCGCCGCCGGCTTGCAGGCGCGGGGTGTGAGGGCGGGGGACCGCATCGCGCTTCTGCTCGGCAACCGCATCGAATTCGTGCTCGCCTTCTTCGCGGCCTTCCGCATCGGCGCGATCACAGTGCCGCTCAGCACGCGCTACCAGACCCCGGAAATCGCCTATGCGCTCCACGATTGCGGCGCGGCGATGCTGATCTTCGAAGCCGATCTCGCCGAAAGATTGCCGCGGCAGAAGGACATGCCTGACTTGCGGCTGATTGCTGTCGGCGGAGAGGCACGCGGAGCGGAGGCATGGGACGCGCTCTCGACCGACGGCGAAGGCCGGGATGCCGCGCCGCTCGAGGAGGACACCGCCGTGATCCTCTACACGTCCGGCACGACGGGGCGGCCGAAGGGGGCGATGCTGACGCATCTCAGTCTGATCAATTCGGCGCTCGTCTATTGCCGCTGTTTCGAGTTGTCGGAAGAAGACCGTTCCATCGCCGCGGCGCCGCTCGCCCATGTCACCGGCCTCGTGGCGAACATATTGGCGATGCTCGCCTCACGCGGCACGCTGATCATCCTGCCCGAATTCAAGGCGAAAGCCTTTCTCGATCTCGCCGAAAGGGAGCGCTGCACCTACACGATCATCGTTCCGGCCATGTACAAGCTCTGCCTCATGCAGCCCGATTTCGCGGCGAGGGATTTGACGCCATGGCGCATCGGCGGCTTCGGCGGCGCGCCCATGCCGGAGCCGACCATCCAGGAACTCGCGGAGAAACTGCCGACGATGAAGCCGGTCAATTGCTACGGCGCGACCGAGACCTCTTCCCCCGCCACGATCATGCCGGCGGAGGAGATGATAGCGCGGCTTTCGAGCGTCGGCCTGCCTGGGCCGAATTGCGACATTCTGGTTGTGGACGACCGGGGCGTCGAGGTTCCGCGCGGCGAAACCGGCGAAATCTGGATCGGCGGCCCCTCGGTGGTCAGCGGCTACTGGAACCGTCCCGACGCGACAGCGGAATCCTTCACCGCCGGCTATTGGCACAGCGGCGATATCGGCATGATGGATGCGGATGGCTTCGTCCATGTGCTCGACCGCAAGAAGGACATGATCGTGCGCGGCGGCCTCAAGATTTATTCCGCCGAGGTCGAAAGCGTGTTGTCGGATTGTCCGGGCGTGGTCGAGAGCGCGATCGTCTCCAAGCCCTGTCCGGTTCTCGGCGAACGCGTGTACGCTTTCATCCGAGTGGACGAAAGGCAGCCGGGAGAGGCGGAGATCACCCGCTTCGCGGCGGCGCGGCTGGCGGACTACAAGGTTCCCGAGACATTCACGCTTTCATCCGACCCGCTGCCGCGCAACAGCAACGGTAAGGTCATGAAGCGGCTTCTCAGGGAACGCCTCCTCGCGGCAACCGGGTCGTGACGCGCTCTTTGCATATAATAATGAAACCATTCCGTTGACGAGGGCTATTCGCCTCCGCTACCGTGCCGCGCGATGGTTCCCTTCGGGGATGAAAAGGGAACGCGGTGCCGGGGGAACTCTCAAGCCGCGGCTGCCCCCGCAACTGTAAGCGACAAGCCTTTTCCATATGCCACTGGACGCATGGGTCCGGGAAGGCGGAAAAGACACCGAGCCGCAAGCCAGGAGACCTGCCATCACGGACGTCAGAGCGGAAGCATCGGGCGGGGTGTTCCGGTGTGCGAGTTGGGTTCTGCCCGGCGCGTCCCTGCGATGACATGGCACGTCAAAGGCAGAAACTTCCATGCTGAACGCAATCAGACATTTTTTCGACGAAAGCACCCCTGGCCTCAAAGCCAGACTGGTTTCAATTTACACTATCCTGGCCGTTCTCAATCTTGGCGCGTGGCTTTGGGCCTTCTTCGCGTTTTACGACAGGCCCGGGCTGCTCGGCGTGGCCCTTGTCGTCTACGGGTTGGGCTTGCGGCATGCGGTGGACGCCGACCACATCGCGGCGATCGACAACGTCACGCGAAAGCTGATGCAGATGAAGCAAAGGCCGGTTTCAGTGGGCTTCTTCTTTGCGATCGGCCATTCCACGATCGTTATCGTCGTCACTGCGGCGGTTGCGGGCGCCGCGACCATGCTGGGCGGCTTCCAGAGATTCGGGAACATTGGCGGCACGATCAGCACCAGCATTTCGGCGTTCTTCCTGCTCGCTATCGCGGCGATGAACATCGTCATCTTCCTGTCGATCTACAGGACCTATCGCCGGGTTCGCGCCGGCGGCTCCTATGTCGAGGAGGATTTCGATATCCTGCTCAACAACCGTGGTTTCCTCGCCCGCATTCTCCGTCCCGCCTTTCGGCTGGTGACGAAAAGCTGGCACATGTTCCCGCTGGGCTTCCTGTTCGGACTGGGCTTCGACACCGCCACGGAGGTAGCGGTCTTCGGCGTCTCGGCGACCCAGGCAGCCCAGGGCATCTCGTTCGAAGCGATTCTCGTTTTCCCGGTGCTCTTTGCCGCCGGCATGTCGCTGGTCGATACGACAGACGGCGTGTTGATGCTCGGCGCCTATGACTGGGCCTTAGTCAAGCCGATGCGCAAGCTCTACTACAACATGACCATCACGCTCGTTTCGGTGCTGGTGGCGGTGCTGATCGGCGGCATCGAAGCGCTGGGGCTGATCGGCGACAAGCTCGCTCTTTCCGGCCGCTTCTGGGACGCGATCGGCGCGCTCAACGACAATTTCAACAATCTCGGCTTCGCCATTATCGGCGTCTTCGTCGCCGCCTGGGTAATCTCCTACGTGATCTACAGGGCGAGAGGACTGGACGAGGTGGAAATCCGGAGCGCCTGACGGCCGATGCCGTGCCGTCCTCCCTGGGGAACGATCAAGCAACGCGAGCCTGTTCACTCCGCCGGCGCTTCGGCTCTCTCCCGCGGTCTCGCGGGCGTGTGCGGCTGCGGTTTCTCCAGCACCTTCTTAGAGCCGAAGAGCTTCATCACGAAGACGAAGAAGACCGGCACGAAGGGGACCGCGATGATCGTCGCGGTGATCATGCCGCCCATGACGCCGGTGCCGATCGCGTTCTGGCTTGCGGCGCTCGCGCCTGTAGCAATCGCGAGCGGCATGACGCCGAGCGTGAAGGCAAGCGACGTCATGATGATCGGGCGGAAGCGGATGCGCGCCGCCTCGATCGTCGCGTCGTAGAGCGACTTGCCTTCCTTGTGCAGGTCCTTGGCGAATTCGATGATGAGGATCGCGTTCTTCGAGGACAGGCCGATGATGGTGATCAGTCCGACCTTGAAATAGACGTCATTCGACATGTCCCTGAATGTAACCGCCAGCACCGCGCCGATAATGCCGAGCGGCACGACGAGCAGGACGGAAAGCGGGATGGACCAGCTTTCGTACAGCGCGGAGAGCAGAAGGAAAACGAAGAGAACCGTCAGGCCCATGAGATAAGGGGTCTGCGAGCCGGATTGTATTTCCTGCAGCGACTGCCCCGTCCACTCATAGCCGAAGCCTTGCGGCAACTGGCCGGCGAGGCGCTCCATCTCCTTGATGGCCTCGCCGGAGGAGTGGCCGGGGGCGGCGCTGCCGCTGATACGGACAGCCGGATAGCCATTATAGGCGACGATCTGCAGCGGCCCCTTGCTCCACTCGACCTGCGCGAAGGCGGAAAGCGGAACCATGCCGCCGCTGGCATTGCGCACGTTGAGCTTCAAAAGATCGGAAGCCTGCATGCGCTGGTTCTTGTCGGCCTGGATCAGGACGCGCTGGAGGCGCCCACCGTTCGGGAACTGGTTGACATAGGCCGAGCCGATATTCGCCGAAATGGCGGCGTTGATATCCGCAAAGGTGACGCCGAAGGTGTCGGCCTTCTCGCGATCGATGATGAGGTTGATTTGCGCGGCGTCCGGCAGTCCCTCGATGCGAAGGCCGGTAAGGACGGGACTCTTCGCCGCTGCAGCCATCAGCTTGCTTGCCGCGGCTGAAAGAGCGGCAGTACCGAGCCCGCTGCGGTCCTGTAGGCGGAAGGTGAAGCCGTTCGACGTGCCGAGACCCTGGATGGGAGGCGGCGACAAGGCAAAAGCCATCACGTCCTTCAGTCCGAAGAAGAAGGCGTTGGCGCGATTGGCGATCGCCTGCGCGGAATCCTTGGCCGTCCGCTCCGCCCAATCCTTGAAGGTGATGAAGCCGAGCGCTGCATTGTCGCCCGCGCCTGAGAAGCTGTAGCCCTCGATTACGGTCCGGTGATCGACCCCCGGTTCCTTGGCGAAATAATTTTCGATCGTCTCCACCGCCTTCTCGGTGCGGTTACTCGACGATTCAGGCGGGGTCTGCATATCGACCAGAACGAAACCCTGGTCCTCGTTCGGCAGGAAGGAGGTCGGCAGGCGCATGAACGCCCAGCCGAGGCCAACCAGGAGCGCCACATAGATGAGCATCAGGCGGCCGGTGCGCTTGATCACCCAGCCGACCATCGACGTGTACCCGTTCGTCGTCTTGCCGAAGCCACGGTTAAACCAGCCGAAGAAGCCTCGCTTTTCGTCATGATGACCCTTGGGGATGGGCTTCAGGAAGCTGGCGCAAAGCGCCGGGGTGAGCGACAGCGCCAGGAAGCCGGAAAACAGGATCGAGACGACCATGGTCAGGCTGAACTGGCGATAGATGACGCCGACCGCGCCCGGAAAGAATGCCATCGGAATGAACACCGCGGTCAGCACGAGCCAGATGCCGATAATGGCGCTGCTGATCTGCGACATCGCCTTGCGCGTCGCCTCGCGCGGCGGCAGTCCTTCCTCGGACATGATGCGCTCGACATTTTCGACGACGACGATGGCGTCATCGACGAGGATGCCGATGGCGAGCACCATGGCGAACATGGTGAGCACGTTGATCGAAAAGCCAGCCGCGTAAAGGACGGCGCCGGTGCCGAGGAGGGCGACGGGCACGACCGTTGCCGGAATGAATGTATAGCGGATGCTCTGGAGGAAGAGGAACATCACGATGAAGACGAGGATCATCGCCTCGACAAGCGTGTGAAGCACCTTCTCGATGGAGACGCGCACGAAGGGCGACGTATCGTAGGGGATGACATATTCCATGCCGGGCGGAAAGAACTTGGAAAGTTCCGCCATCTTGGCGCGCACGGCTTCGGAGGTGGCCAGCGCGTTGCCGGACGGCGAGAGCTGCACGCCGATGCCGGCGGCCGGTTCGCCGTCGATGCGAGTCGAATAATTGTAGGTATCGGCGCCGACCTCGATGCGGGCGACGTCCTTCAGCCTGACCGTGGAGCCGTCAGGATTGGCGCGCAATACGATATCGCCGAATTCCTTCGGCGTGGAAAGCTGGCCCTTGACCAGAACGGTCGCGGATATCTGCTGGTTGATCGGATTCGGGCGGGAGCCGATGCGGCCCGCCGAAACCTGCGCGTTCTGCGCCTGGATCGCCTTCTCGATGTCATCGACGGTCAGGTTGAGCCCCATCATCTTGTCGGGGTCCATCCAGATGCGCATGGCGCGCTGCGAGGAGAACAGCTGCGCCTGGCCGACGCCCGGAATGCGCTCGATCTCGCCGATGACGTTGCGGTTCAGATAGTCGCCGAGCGCGACGGCGCTCATCGAGCCGTTGGTGGATTTGAGCCCGATGAACATCAGGAAGCCGCTGCCGGAGTGCGATATCTGCACGCCCTGCTGCTGCACCTCCTGCGGAAGCTGGGGGACGACCCGGTTGATCGCGTTCTGGGTATCGACGCTCGCCTGGTTGAGGTCGGTTCCGGGCGTGAAGGTGACGACGATGCGCGCCAGTCCCGAAGAATCGGATGTCGACTCGAAATAGAGCACGTTCGGCACCGTATTGAGCTGCTGCTCGATCGGCTGGGTGACGCCCTCATAGATGTCCTCGGGCGAGGCGCCGGCATAATGCGTGTAGATCGTGAGCGTCGGCGGCGCGACGTTCGGATATTGCGAGATCGGCAGGAGAGGGATCGCGATCAGGCCCGCGAGCATGATGAAGATCGCGACGACCCAGGCGAAAATCGGCCGGTCAATGAAGAAATTGGACAGCATTCTCGGTGAATCCTAGCCGGCTTGCGCCGTTGCTTCCTTGTCCGCCGGCGCTTCCTTCGCGGCCTTCCATTCCTCCGGCTGGACCTTGACGCCGGGCCGGATCTTCTGGAAGCCCTCGACCACCACCTTGTCGCCCGCCTTCAGACCCTTGCTGACGATGGTCTTCACGCCGGTCGTGCGGCCGAGCTGGACATTCCTGACCTCGACAACGTCGCTCTTGTTGATGACGTAAAGCTGCGCCTGGCCGTTCGTGTCGTGCTGGATGGCCTGTTCCGGCACGGCGAGGGCTGCCTGCTCGACGCCCTGTTCGATCCTGATCCTGATATACATGCCGGGCAAGAGATCGCCGTCGGGATTGGGAAATTCGGCCCGCATGGTGATCTGGCCCGTCGTCGGATCGACGGTCGATTCGGAAAAGAGCAGGCGGCCGGGATGCTTGTACTCGCTGCCGTCATCGAAGAAGAGGTGAACCGTCGCCTGTCCGGAGGCGGGGCTTTCCAGAAGCCCTTTCTTCAGCGCCTGGCGCAGCGCCAGCAATTCATGCGAGGACTGGGTGAAATCCGCATAGACCGGATCGAGCTGCTGGATTGTCGCCAGCGGATTGGTCTCATTGGCGCTGACGAGCGCGCCTTCGGTGATCATGGCGCGGCCGATGCGTCCGGAAATCGGCGCCTTCACGTCGGCATATTGGAGGTTCAACTGGGCGGTATCCAGCCCTGCCTTGGCGGCAGCGACATCGGCATTCGCCTGCGCCAGCTGCGCGATGGCGCTGTCGAGGTCCTGTTCGCTGACGAAATTGCGCTGCCTCAGCTGCTTCTGGCGATCGGCCTGCTGTTTGGCGAGAAGCTGCGCGGCGTTCGCCCTTTGCAGAGTCGCCTTGGCGCTCTCCACCTGAAGCTGGAAGGGAGCAGGATCGATCTTGTAGAGCACGTCGCCTTCCTTGACGAGGCTGCCCTGCTCGAAGACGCGCTTGACGATGATGCCGGAGACGCGCGGCCTGACCTCCGCTATACGCGTCGGAGCGATGCGTCCGGGAAGATCGTTGACGATCGGCACCGGCGCCGATTTCACCGCGACGACGCTGACGGCCGCCGGCGGCATCGCCGGTGGCTTGGTCGAACTCTCGGATTGCGTGCAGGCCGCCAGCAGCGACAAGGCGGCAGCGCCGACGGCAAGCCTATACAAGCGGCAAAATGTCTTCATACCCAATCCCAAGAAACCCACGCGGCCTTTCGGCGCGCCGTCAGTCTTCCCCCAATGCCCTCTCACGATGCGTTCGCGTCCGATCGCATCATGATAGTCTCTTCGCCGTCTGAACATGATCCAATCCGGAAGGCGGCATACGCTTTCCGATTGATCATGCTAGGCCGCCGACGCGACCTTTCCGGCACCCGTCTGCCGCCCTGTCTCGCCTGACGCGAGCAGCGTCGCCAAATCCTCGAGGATCAACCGGCGCTCCGCTTCCGGCCAGTGATAAAAGCCGAAATATTCCAGCATCTTGAAGCCTTCCAGCGCCAGGAAGGCAAGAAGGGCCATGCGCGGCCTTTCGGCCGCGCCCGTCACGGCGGCGATCTGTTCCTCGTAGAACCGTTTCAGGTCGATCCGCAAATCCGCATCCTGCGCCAGCGCCGCGCATAGATTGAGCGCCACGGCGCGCGTTTCGTCGTTGGGAGCATCCGACGCCACGGCGATGCGTCCCAGCATCTCCGCATTCGGCGACGGGCCTGCATTCTCGACTGCCAGGCGGATATGCTCTTCCTCCAGGCGGACCTTCCTCTCGATGACTGCCTTGATAAGGTTCTGCTTCGATTTGTAATCGTAGATGACGCTCGCCTTGCTGATCCCGGCTTCCGCCGCAACGGCGTCGAGCGTCATGCGCGCGGCGCCGCCGCGGCCGACAACGGCCTCCGCCGCATCGAGCACCTTGTCCTGATCTATGACCCGCGGGCGCGCCATTCGCCGTACTTGCATCCCGTTTCCGACCGGCTGTTCATTAAAAGGGAGCTTACGCAAAGTCAACGGCGAAGCGGCGTTCCAATCGGGCATGGGTTCGTCTGTCGGAGACGGCCCTTGCGTCGGCACGGAACCCCGTTTTCACCAAATCGCGGGCAGGACGGGCTTGAAAACGGCGCGCATTCCGCTTAATGACACCAACGCCCAGCGCATGCGGTTGTAGCTCAGTTGGTTAGAGCGCAGGATTGTGGCTCCTGAGGTCGGTGGTTCAACTCCACCCAACCGTACCAATTTTCTTTGTCCGACCCGGAGACATAGGTAACGCAAGTACCTAAGACATGGGTGACAATCGTACGTCCTTGAGGAGGAGGCTTGTACGACTTCAATTTCGCCCCTGTCTTTGCATCCTTCGACCATCTTCTGGCGGGCGCGGCGGTCACGATGGAGCTCTCCTGCGGCGCGATGCTTATCGGGCTCGTCGTCTCGGTACTCTGCGCGGCCGCCAAGACATCCGGGATCAAGCCTCTCCGCTGGCTGGTCAACATCTATGTCGAGGCGATCCGCAACACGCCGTTCCTTGTCCAGATATTCTTCATCTATTTCGGCCTTCCCGCCGCAGGCCTCTCCTTCAAGCCGGATACGGCCGCGCTCATCGCGCTCGTCGTCAATGTCGGAGCCTATGGCACCGAGATCATCCGCGCCGGCATCGAATCGATTCAGCGCGGCCAGATCGAGGCCGGTATCGCGCTAGGCCTCAAGCCGTATCAAATCTTCCGCTATATTGTCCTGAAACCGTCCTTGCGCACCGTCTATCCGGCGCTGACCAGCCAGTTCATCTTCCTGATGCTGACGTCGAGCGTCGTCTCGGTCATCTCCGCCAACGATCTCGCGGCCGCCGGCAATGATGTTCAGTCGCAGACATTCGCGAGTTTCGAGGTCTATCTCGTCGTGACCGCGATGTATCTCGTCATGTCGTCGGTGTTGTCGGCCGTCTTCACGCTCATCCAGCGGGCAGCCTTCCGCTACCCCTTGAGCCGATAGGAAGCGGATCATGATACGCCAATTCGGCTGGAACGAGTTCGAAATCATCGTCTTCGCGATCCGCTGGACGCTCGCGCTTTCGGCGATCGCCTTCGTCGGCGGCGGCATTGGCGGGCTGATCGTAGCGCTGCTCAGAACATCGGACAGCCGCATCGGGCGCGGCGCGATGATCGCCTTCATCCGCGTCTTCCAGGGCACACCGCTGCTGATGCAGCTTTTCCTTGCCTATTTCGGCATGGCGATCGTTGGCTATAACATCAATCCATGGATCGCCGCGATGTTGGCGCTGACGGCGCATGCCAGCGCCTATCTCGGCGAGATCTGGCGCGGCTGCATCGAGGCGGTGCCGCCCGGCCAAACCGAGGCCGCCACCGCGCTCGGCCTGCGCTACATGAACCGGATGCGCTATGTCATCCTGCCCCAGGCCGCGCGCATCGCGGTCGCCCCGACCGTTGGCTTTCTCGTCCAACTGATCAAGGAAACGTCGCTGACATCCATCATCGGCTTCGTCGAGCTGACGCGCGAGGGCCAGATCATCAACAACGTAACATTCCGTCCGTTTCTCGTCTTCAGCATCGTCGCCGCGCTCTATTTCATCATGTGCTGGCCGCTGTCGCTGTTCGCGCAGCGGATGGAGCGCAAATTCGCTCGGGCAACCGCACGCTGACCGGGCCAAAGGTCGGGCATTCGGCCCGGCTGCAACAAAAGGGAGAAGGAAATGAAGAACCTCTTGAAGAAGGCCGCCATGGCCGTGCTGGGGCTGAGCCTGATGGCCGCTGCCGGAACCGCGGCGGCCAGCGCGGCGTCGCTCCAGCAGATCGAGAAAAAGGGCACGGTCAATGTCGGCATGCTGGTCGATTTTCCGCCCTACGGCATCATGAACGAGCAGAACAAGCCGGACGGCTACGACGCCGACGTCGCCAAGCTGCTGGCCAAATATTTGAACGTGAAGCTTAATCTGGTTCCCGTGACCGGGCCAAACCGCATTCCCTATCTGCTTTCGGGGCAGATCGACGTGCTCGTCGCATCGCTTGGAATCACGCCGCAGCGCGCTCAGAAGGTGGATTTCTCGAACCCCTACGCCGCGATCACGATCTCCGTCTATGGACCGAAAGACCTGAAGGTCTCCAAGCCCGCCGATCTTTCCGGCAAGACTATCGCGGTGGCGCGCGCCAGCACGCAGGACACGGCGATCAGCAAGATCGCGCCGAAGGACGCCAATATCAGGCGCTTCGACTCCGATGCGAGTGCCGTCCAGGCGCTGCTCTCCGGCCAGACGCAGATGATCGGCTGCTCCAATACTGTCATCCTGCAGATCAACAAGGCCGCGCCCGGAAAGTTCGAGAAGAAAATCCAGCTTGCGAACCAGGTACAGGGCATCGCCGTCAAGCCCGGCTCGGACAAGCTGCTCGAAAAGATCAACGCGTTTATCAAGCATGTCGAAGATGATGGCGAGCTCAACAAGATTCACGAGAAATGGCTGGGCGAGCCGATGCCGGACGTGATCAAGACGACGACGGCAAAGTCGGCGCTCTCGGGCAAATAGGCGGGCTAAGAGGGTCTTCGCGATGGCGAGCGAATCCGCAAATGGGAAACCTTCACCGCGAAGCGACGGCAAAGCCGCCGTCGTCATGGAAGGCGTCGACAAATGGTATGGCGCCTTCCAGGCTCTCAAGAATATCAACCTGACGGTCGGCGGCGGCGAACGCATCGTCATCTGCGGGCCATCCGGCTCCGGTAAATCGACCCTGATCCGTTGCATCAATCAACTCGAGACCATCCAGAAGGGCCGCATCGCGGTCGATGGGATAGAGCTTTCCGGCCGCCGGAACATCGATGCGATCCGCCAGGAGGTCGGCATGGTGTTCCAGCATTTCAATCTCTTCCCGCATATGACTGTATTGCAGAACTGCACGCTGGCGCCGCTGAAGGTTCGCGGCGCGAGGCGGGAGGAGGCAGAAGCGACGGCGCGCCGCTTTCTCGAACGCGTCCGCATCCCCGAACAAGCCGACAAATATCCGGCGCAGCTTTCCGGCGGCCAGCAGCAGCGCGTGGCGATCGCCCGCGCGCTCTGCATGAACCCGAAGGTGATGCTTTTCGACGAGCCGACCTCAGCGCTGGATCCCGAAATGGTCAAGGAAGTGCTCGACACGATGATCGACCTTGCCGATGAAGGCATGACGATGCTCTGCGTCACGCACGAAATGAACTTCGCCCGCAGCGTCGCCGATCGCGTCATCTTCATGGACCAAGGCGAGATCGTCGAGGTCGCCCCGCCCGAGGAATTCTTCGAGAACCCGCAGCACCAGCGCACACGGACATTTCTGGGGCAAATCGCCTGATCAGGAACGGTGAGATGCTTCACGTCAGGGAGTATCATCATGCCGGGCGACTCCGATCCCATTGCGCAGGCACACGATCATTCAGACGCTATCGGACGCACCGAACGCAGCGTTGCGCTGATCGGCGCCGAGCGCGTCGAGGCGCTGGCGAGGACGCTTGACCTCGAAACGGTTCCCGGTGGCGGATCAGTGGTCCCGCCCGGCTGGCACTGGCTCTTCTTCAACCCGTTCGTCCGCCGTAGCGAACTCGGGCCGGACGGACACCCCAGAAGGGGCGGTTTTCTACCAGACATAAAGCTGCCGCGGCGTATGTGGGCCGGCGGACGGCTTCTCTATCGCAAGCCGCTGCCTGTCGGGGAAGAGGCGGTTCGCGAAAGCGAGATCGTAAAAGTCGCGGCAAAGAGCGGGCGCGGCGGCGACCTGGTCTTCGTTACGGTCCGCCATCTCATCAAGCATGAGGGGACCGTCGCGATTGAGGAGGAGCAGGATATCGTCTATCGCGAGGCGCCGGCCCCCGATGCCGCCGAACCGCGGCCCGCGCCGGCGCCCGAGGGCGCCGAATGGTCCGAAGCCGTCATTCCCGATCCGACGCTGCTCTTCCGCTATTCCGCGCTCACCTCCAACGGCCACAGGATCCATTACGACCAGTTCTATGTGCGCAATGAGGAAGGCTATCGCGATCTGATCGTCCACGGTCCTCTCATCGCCACATTGCTGCAAGGCTTGGCGGCGCGCTGCCGTCCCGATGGGCGGCTCTCGCGCTTCGAATTCAGGGCGACCGCGCCGCTCTTTGTCGATCGCGCTTTCCACATCGAGGCGACGCGCGCACTAAACGCATCCGCCCTTTCGCTTTGGGCCCGCGGTCCCGAAGGGGAGTTGGCGATGAAGGCCGAAGCCGAGTTCGATTCTGATCATGCCGACTCTATCTTGAAGTAGACCAGCGGAACGATTCCCTCTGATCGGGAAAGGCTCTAAGGTCGGGCCAGATGAAGCCTGCTGGAGGAGTTAATGAAGAGTCGCGCCGCCATTTTGCATTCCTTTCCGCATGAACGGCCCTATGCCGTCTCGCGGCCGCTCTCGATCGAGGAAACGGAACTGGACGCTCCGGGTTATGGCGAGGTCCTGGTCAGGATCGCCGCGGCGGGCCTCTGTCATTCCGATCTTTCGGTGATCAATGGCGATCGCCCCCGGCCGGTGCCGATGGCGCTCGGACACGAGGCGTCGGGCGTGGTCGAGCGATGTGGCGATGGGGTCGACGATCTCGTGGCGGGCGATCATGTCATCATGGTTTTCGTCCCCTCCTGTGGTCATTGCGGCCCGTGCGCGGAGGGGCGGCCGGCCTTGTGCGAGCCCGGCGCGAAGGCGAATGCCGCCGGCGAACTTTTGGGCGGCGGCCGCCGGATCAGGCTGAAGGGCTCGCCGGTCAGCCATCATATCGGCGTGTCGGCCTTCGGCGAATATGCCGTGGTATCGAGGCGGTCCCTCATCAAGATCAGCCGGGATTTTCCGCTGGAGAAGGCGGCGCTCTTCGGCTGCGCCGTGCTGACCGGCGTTGGCGCCGTCGTCAATACGGCGGCGGTGAAGCCGGGGCAGAGCGTTGCCGTGGTGGGTCTCGGCGGCGTTGGCCTGTCGGCGGTGCTCGGCGCGCTCGCGGCTGGGGCCGCCGACGTGATCGCCATCGATATCGACGAAGGAAAGCTCGCTTTCGCGGAAAAGCTCGGCGCGACGGCGACCTATAATTCGCGCGGTGAGGACACGGCGGGGCGCATCAGGGAGGATACCAAGGGCGGCGCCGATGTCGTCATCGAGACCGCCGGCGTCATCCCGGCGCTCGACCTTGCTTATCAGATCACCCGGCGCGGCGGCCAGACGGTGACGGCGAGCCTCGCCAACCCGGCGGCGAAATTTTCCGTCCAGCAGGTCGGTCTCGTTGCCGAGGAGCGCACCTTGCGCGGCAGCTATCTCGGCGGCGGCGTGCCGTCCCGCGACATCCCGCGCTATATCAGGCTTTACGAAAGAGGCCGCCTGCCGGTCGATCGATTGCTGACCAGCACCGGCACACTCGACGAGATCAATGAGGGGTTCGACCTTCTGGCGGAAGGCCGCACGGTGCGGCACGTTATTCGGTTCGGCTGAAACGCCGGCAGGAATGCGTCAGAACAGCGATCCCTGGTCGGCTTTGTCCTTGCGAGGCGGGCGCGGCGGCTTCTTCTCCGATCCGTTGCCCGCGATTGCCTTCACCTCGCCATCGGCGAATTCGATGCCGAGCGCCGTGCCGGCCGCAATATCAGAGGCGCGCATCAGGGCCTTGCCATGGTCGTCCCTGACGACGGCGTAGCCGCGCTTGAGCACCGAATGATAGGAAAGGGTTTCGAGCAGCCGGTCCGCCTGCGCCAGCCGCCGCTTCCGCCGCTCGTCGGCGAGAGCCAGCGCCTGTGTGCCGCGCGCGGCGAAATTGGCCAGTCTGTCGCGCCGTGCCCGCACTCTCTCCCGCAGCGGTTCCAGGCGCAGGCGCTGGGCGGCGCGGCCAAAACCCATCCGGCGCGTCGAGACAAGCCGTGAAAGCGCCCCCGGAAGACGCTCTCCGGCGCGGAGGACATGCCGTCTTTCTTCCGCGATGCGGCGGTTGAGAAGCGCCGGTGAAAGCCGGATGCCGTCGAATTCAGTCCGCTTCCTTCGTGTGCTGGCGACCAGCGCCCGGCCTAGCCGGTTGGCAGCGTCGTCGAAGCGGCGGCGCGGCAGCGCCAGCAACTGGTCGGCGGAGGGGAGAGCGCGCGCGGCGGCGCGGAAGGCGTGGCGCTTGCGGTCGGAAAGGCGGGTGACGGCGCCGCCCAGCCTCGCGGCGAGATTTGCGATGCGCGCTTCGAGTTCCGCCTTGACCGGCACCGCGAACTCCGCCGCGCCCGTTGGCGTGGGGGCGCGCATGTCGGCGACATAGTCGATCAGCGTCCAGTCGGTCTCGTGCCCGACGGCCGAGATCACCGGGATCACGGAAGCGGCGACGGCGCGCGCCACGGCCTCGTCGTTGAAACCCCAAAGGTCCTCGAGGCTGCCGCCGCCGCGCGCGACGATCAGCACATCCGGGCGCTGGATCGGGCCGCCCGCCGGCAGCGCGTTGAAGCCGGCGATCGCGGCGGAGACCTCGCGTCCCGTCGTCTCGCCCTGCACACGCACCGGCCAGACGATCACGTGCAGCGGGAAACGATCGGTGATGCGGTGGATGATGTCGCGGATGACGGCGCCGGTCGGCGAGGTGACGACGCCGATGACGCGCGGCATGAAGGGCAGGGGGCGCTTGCGCGCCTGGTCGAACAAGCCTTCGGCCGCGAGCCGCTTCTTGCGCTCCTCCAGAAGCGCCATCAGCGCGCCGGCGCCGGCCGGTTCGATCGTGTCGACGACGATCTGGTAATTGGACTTGCCGGGATAGGTGGTGAGCTTGCCGGTGGCGATGACCTCCATGCCTTCCTCGGGGCGGAATTTCAGCCGCGAGAAGGTGCCTTTCCAGATGCAGGCGTCCAGCTTGGCGCGGTCGTCCTTCAGCGCGAAATAGGCGTGACCGGAGGAATGCGGGCCGCGATAGCCGGAAATCTCGCCGCGCACCCGGACATGGCCGAAATTGTCCTCGACGGTACGCTTCAACGCGAAGGAAATCTCGCTGACGGAATATTCCGCGACGTTCGATCGCGAATCGGCGGCAAAAGGATCGCTCATGCGTGAATTGACCGAGATGAAGGGACGCGCGTCAAGAGTTGGAAGCGCAGCCTACCAGCCCGGCATGATCTGGCTCGGGCGGTGGCGCTTCAGGCGACCCTGGGCAATCGCGGCGAAATCGAAGCCGCCGCCATCCTC
>JBQCEL010000091.1:0-21709 GCA_051960255.1 Rhizobiaceae bacterium | reverse complement strand
CCGATTCCCCCGAGGTGAAGGGCATCATCAAGATGATCGGCGGCAAGCCGGAGGATATCGTCGAGGCTTCGCACCTCCTCCAATATCCGACAGTCGAGGAGCAGGCCTCAGACACCTGGCTCGGCGGCGGCGCCAAGGGCGGCGCGGTACGCGCCTTCGCGGCAAGCGCGCAGTTCCTCAAAAGTCAGAAGCAGATCGACTCCGTGCTTTCCGACTACACGCCCTATGTGACGGACGCCTACGCCAAGGCTGCCGAGAAATAGGGAGCGTCCCCGCCGGCGCGAGCCGGCGGGCCGCTTTGTCCGGACGAAAGTTGCCTGAACCGGCTTTAATGCGGTCTCATCTGCCAATTCGGCGAGGCCGGGCGGCGCGGCAGCTTCGAGAGGTAGCGAACGCATGGCATCTGAAACGAAGACGCTGACGGTACGGGATGTCAGCCTGACCTATCCCGGTTTGCGCAGCCAGGAAGCCGTCGTCGCGCTGAAAGGCGTCAACCTGACGATCGACAGCGGCGACTTCGTCGTTGCGCTCGGAGCCTCGGGATGCGGCAAGACCACTTTGCTTAACCTGCTTGCAGGTTTTCTTTCACCCACCGAGGGCAAAATCACCCTCGGTGACCGCGTGATCCAGGGGCCGGGCTCCGACCGTGGCGTCGTCTTCCAGAAACATGCGCTGCTGCCGTGGCTCAACGTCATGGAGAACACCGAGTTCGGCCTGAAACTGCAACATGTGCCGAAGGCGGAGCGGCGGAAACGGGCGGCGCAGAACCTTGCGCTTGTCGGGCTGCAGGACTTCCACGAGCACATGATCTACCATCTGTCGGGAGGCATGCAGCAGCGCGTCGGCGTCGCGCGGGCGCTGACCTGCGATCCGGAAATGCTTCTGATGGACGAGCCGATGGCGGCGCTCGACGCACTCACCCGCGAAACTATACAGGAACTGCTTCTCAAGGTCTGGGAACGGACCGGCAAGATGTTTTTCTTCATCACGCACAGCGTCGAGGAAGCCCTGTTCCTCGGCTCCCGCCTGATCGTCATGTCGCCGCGTCCGGGGCGCATCACGCATACCTACGAACTGGATTTCAATCGTCGCTTTCTCAAGGACGGCAATGCCCGCGCCATTAAATCTAGCGCCGAGTTCATCGAAATGCGGGAGACGATCCTCGGCATTATCTACGGCGACGAACGCGCGGTCCAGAAGGACGTGATCCATGCGTAAGGCAAAAGCGGTCCGCCCCGGCAAGATCTACGGCGCGCCCGGCGATGGATATTCCGGCCACATCAGCCTGATCACCGCAATCGTGCTGATCGGCGCGTGGTTTCTGGTGACGGGGGAGGGATGGGTCAAGCCGCTCTTCCTGCCGTCGCCTATCGCCGTCTATGACAAATTCATTGTCGCCATGACCGACGGCGTCGCCAATTCGACGCTCACCCAGCACACGATCGCGAGCCTTACCCGCGTCTTCGGCGCCTTCTTCCTGTCCTGCCTGACGGCAATCCCGATCGGCATCTGGATGGGCGTCAACCGCGTGGCGCGCGGCATCTTCGATCCGATCATCGAATTTTATCGGCCGCTGCCGCCGCTCGCCTATCTGCCTCTGGTCATCATCTGGCTCGGCATCGGCGAATTCCCGAAGATTTTCCTGATCTATCTTGCCATCTTCGCGCCGATGGCGATATCGGCGCGCGCCGGCGTGCGCTCGGTTTCGACGGAGCAGATCCATGCCGCCTATGCGATGGGCGGCACGCGCCGGCAGGTCATCTGGCATGTCATCATGAAGGCGGCCCTGCCGGAGATATTCACGGGCATGCGGATCGGCATCGGCGTCGGCTGGACGACGCTGGTGGCCGCCGAAATGATCGCCGCCGAGCGCGGCCTGGGCTTCATGGTTCTCAATTCAGCGCAGTTCCTCGCCAGCGACGCCGTCGTGATGGGCATCATCGTGATCGGCCTCTTCGCATTCGGCTTCGACCTCATCATCCGCTATTTGGAGCGGGTCATGATTCCTTGGAAGGGGAAGATCTGAGAGAGTAAAAAGCCCGTGAGACCGGCGGATGGCCAAGGGAAGATTGGCGAAATCAGCGTCGATGCGATCAGCTCCGGCGCGGTCTGCTTTTATGCCGTTCCCGTTCGTTACGGGTTTCGGACACGCACCTTTCCATGAAGACGCTTTTCGTCACGCCGTGTTTCAGCTTTCCGGTCGCCATGGCGGCATGATATTTCTCAGCGCAGGTCAGCCCGTTCTCCCTGGCAAGAACTGGCGCCATAGCGGAAACGGAACCGGTCGCGATCACGGTTCCGACAAGCACCCATCGTATTGCCCCCATTCTCGCGATTCCCCTTTGACGTATTCTTCTTTTTGATATTGAAATGCCGCCGGGCCGGGAAAGCCCGGCGGCTTGTTCGCTTGCGTTACAGGCCAAGACGGCCGGCCAGGCCGGGGACGTCGTTGATAACCTCATTGACGGTATCGGGGCCGGCCGCCGTCTTCGCCTGCTCGACGAGTTGCTGGCCGGCTGCCTCGACCTGAGCAACCGTCAGGCCGAGCCCCTTCAGTCTCTCCATACCGTTGATGAGCGCGCCGGCGCGATCGCCCAGCGCCGACCCGAGCATTCCCATCAGTCCGCCGCCGGCGGGCTGATTCATAACGTCGTAACGCTGCGCCAGGTCCCGCGCGCCGGGCAGTTCGTCGAAGAGCGCGTCGGCCTTGGTGCCAGCCGCTTCATGGTCGAGGATCGACAGGATCGTTCCCACCGCGTTTTCGGCGGTGGGGTTATCGACGTTCAGCCGCGAAGCCACGGCCGAGACGATTTCCTGGACATCCAGGCTCATCGGTCAGCCCTGCTGGCCCTTCAGGCGCTTGTTGCAGGCGCTCCAGAATTGCGGCCATTTCTCGCCAGTCTTGAGCTTGCCGGCGTCTTTCGCCTGGTGCCATTCCACGCTGCATTCATGGATGCGCTTGCGAAAGGCGATCTGGCTCGCGGTCAGCGGCTTGCCGTTCTTGTCGACGGTGGCGGCCTTGTAGTTTGACGAAGACGCGGATTTCGGTTCAGGCGCGGGAGCGGATTCCTCGGCTGCGCCGCCGCCGGCCTTGCAGTCCGCCATGAACTGCTTGCGCGTCTTTCCGGCGAGTGTGCCTCCCGCCTTCGCGCTCTTGTACTGCGCGGTGCAGGACGGGGCCTTCTCGCTCGACGCCGCCTTCGTCTCCTTCTTCATTTCGCTCTTCGGTGCGGCGGTTGTGCTTGCTGCGGTCGTGTCGCCCTTCATGCTGGCGCTGCAGGACGACAGGTATTGCGGCCATTTCTGGCCGTTGAGCGTGCCGGCTTTCTTCGCCGCCTGGTATTTGGCGCTGCATTCCTTGGTGACGCTGCTTGTGGCGGCGTTCGCGGGCAGCATCGGGAGCGTCATGAAGGCGGCGCCGACAAGAGCCCCCAATCCGGCCAGCGTCAGTTTCGAAATGGTCATGTTGTGTCCTCCTTCGGAATGACCCTTCACGCCGGATTATCCGGCTTTTCTCAAAAGTTTCAAAGCAAATCGCAACGGCGCCAATGATGCGCCTGCATCAAGGGGTGATCCGCCGCGTGGACGAATGGTCAAACCGCAATTGCGGCTTAATTGCATCCGCCTCGTGCGCGGAAACGAAAATTCATGTGGGCAATGGCGGCTTCGTTCAACCGTGACTGGATCGTGTTTTTCAGGAACCATGTCTATGAAGGCGCGAACCACGCCCTTAACAACGACACCTCGCCGCGCGCTGCGATAAGAAAGCGGCCGATCTTGCCCGGACGATTTCCTTACTGAAGGGGAAACTGAGATGGTTGCTTGCTGCGTAAGTAACCTTAACGGCCCGACGCCTGAACTGGCGTTTTTCTTTATCGGCCATGCTTCTTTCGGCCAGCCGAAGCTCCCGCATGAAAAATAGAGAATTGCGCTCACCGCAGCGCTTTGACAGAAGTCCTTTTCAATCTGGCCTGTCTGATGATCTTCCTCGCCCGTATAACTTCCATCGGGATGGGAGAGCCGTGTTTTTCGAGCAAGTATAACGCGTCGTTTATTGTCTTCGATGCGCGCCAGAAATCATAATCTGTTATGCTTCTATTGGCCGCTAGCTGATTGGAAAGCCGGTTGATGTCGACCGCCATGGCAATCTCCATATTCAGTGCCCCCGCCGCGAGCCCCGAGAATCATCGTCTCGTTCCATAGAAGCGTTGAAGAGCGGGGGATCAAGCCGCGCCAAAACACTTACCAACTTACGAATTCCGTTAAGGTTTATAATTGGTTAACGAGGCGGAATCCGGTGAGGAATGGTCTCACGGAAGGGGTGGGAACGCCATTTCGCTTTTAGGCTTAATGGGGGCCGGAATCGCTCAGGCAGACCATCCCATCCCCGTCGGCAGCGGCCGCCGGATTTCGTTGGGAAACCCGCTTGGCCGGCAAACCTTCACGCCGCCACCGCGAGCCATTTCCTGATGCATTTCGCGTCGTCGGGGCCGAATTCGTGGCCGGCCGGCGCCACGAAGGACTGCACTTCGGCGCCATGCTCCGCCAAGAGTGCTGTAAGCGCAGGCGAGTAGGGGCCATAGGTCTCGTCCTTGGCGCCGGCGATCACGAGGATCTCGCTGCCATCGAGCCTTGTCGGCGGCGCGTTGTCCAGGACTGGCATCGAGCGGAGGAGGACGGCCCGGTGAACGATTCCGGGATGAAGAAGCATGAGGCTGCTGACGAGATTCGCCCCGTTGGAATAGCCGAGGAAGACGGCGTCTTTGGCATCGAAGCCTTCCGCGGCGGCCGCTTCCCTGACGAACACGGCGAAGGCGGCGGCTTCAGCGCGGATGCTTTTCTGATCGAAACGCGTCGGTGTGATTCGCGTGAACCAGCGCCGGCTCTCATCCTGGACGATACGTCCCCGCACCGCGATCAAAGTCGCCTCGGCCGAGACCTGGCGCGCGAGCGGCACGAGCGTCGTTTCATCGACGCCGGAGCCATGGAGCATGATGAACGTCCCGCCTTCAGGCGAGCCGCGATGAACGCGGTAGGTGAAGGAAAGTCCGGTCTTCAGCGACCCGTCCTGCTCGGCGGCGGTGGCCATCTGTTCTTTGCCTTTGCGGAATGGAGGGATTGAGCCTTCAGCCTGCGTTCAGCAAGCGGGACGTATTTTGTTGTTATGAAAGTTGATCAAACCGGATCCTCTTTCACTCGTTGTGCCGCCGTACTTCTCGCGTTTTTCAACATCCGGGTCTGAAGCGATTCGGGTGGCGTCGCGGAATCCCACACAGGCAGTCTATACACTCAGGCATAGAAACTTTTCTGACGACCATGGCAACCGAAAAGTCCGAACGCGATACACGCATTGACGTGTTGAGGGCGCTTGCCCTTCTCACGATCTACATCGACCACGTGCCGGGCACTCTGTTCGACCGGCTGACTTACAAGAATTGGGGTTTTTCCGACGCCGCCGAGGCCTTCGTGCTGATCTCCGGCATCGCGATCGCCCTTGCCTATGGATCGAAGTTCAAGCCGGGCGGCAGGCTGGTCCAGACGATCAAGATGCTGCGCCGCGCCGGCGTGCTCTATTGTTCGCACATCGTTATCACGATCGCGACGCTCGGCATCTTCTGCGCCGCGGCCATCTTCTGGCAGCGGCCGGATCTGCTCATGCAGATCAATATCGAACCGGTGGTCGACAAGACGCCGGAAGCCATTGTCGGCATTTTCACGCTTGGCCACCAGCTCGGCTACAATAACATCCTTCCCGTCTATTCGGCGATATTGCTGATTGCGCCGCTGTTCCTTTACCTGATGACGGTGAATATGAGGATGGCGCTCGTGCTGTCGGGCGGGTTGTGGCTGATTTCCGGCCTCTTCACCATCGCGCCGCCGAACTACCCGCAGGCCGGCTACTGGTTCCTCAATCCGCTATCCTGGCAATTCCTCTTTGTCATCGGCATGGCGGCGATGCTGCACATCAAGAGAGGCGGATCTCTGCCGGTCAATCGCTGGCTCGTCGGTGCGGCCGCCGGTTATGCCGTCCTCGCATTCGTCGTGGTCCATAGCCCGCTTTGGGGCACGGTGACGTGGTTCGGCCTGCCGCCGGTTCTTGGCGGCTTCGACAAGACATTCCTGTCGCTGCCGCGTCTCCTGCATATCCTGTCGCTCGCCTACCTGGTGGTCGCCGTTCCCTCGATTTCCAACTTCTTCAGGCTGTCGCCGGATCATCCGCTCGCCATTCTCGGCAAGCGTTCACTGCCGGTCTTCATCACCGGCACGCTTGCGGCGATGGTGGCTCAGGTCCTGCGGAACGTGCATCCGACCAATCTGGGCTTCGACGTCTGGCTGATCGCGACGGGCATCCTGCTGCAGTTCACGCTCGCCTATTATCTGGAATGGCTTTCGCGCATCGGCGCCTCCGCAAAGAAGCCCTCGGGAGAGGCACGGAACAAGCAGTCGGTTTTCGTCAGGGGTCAGAACCAGACCGTCGCGCCCTGAACGTCAGGCATGATGCGATTGGATCGCGTGATGCCGGCTTCAGCACTTCAGCGCAGGAACTGAAAGTCGCGTCCGGCGTTGACGGATGCATCGCGCGATACGGCGCGGGCAGGTGATCGCCGCTTGTTGCGGGGAGCCGGTCGTGCCGAATTCCCCGCGAGCTGACCGCGCTTCAATCTACCGCTCGTGCCGGGGTTCCTTCCTTCCCGGCCAGTAGCGGAAGAGGTGGCGGCAGTGCAGGCGACAAGATGGAATCTCCGGGCGCTTCTCAGCCTCAATTTCTTCATGGCCGACATGCAGGCCGGCATTGGGCCCTTCCTTGGCGTTTTCCTCCTCGCGCATCAATGGCAAAGCGGGCCAATCGGTTCGGTGATGACCATCGGCGGCGTTGCCGGCATGCTGATGACGACGCCCGCCGGCGCCATGATCGACGCCACCACCCGCAAGCGGCTCTTCATCATCGTGCCCGGCATTTGCACCGTGCTCGCCTCGACGCTCATCCTTTATTCGCAGCATTTTTGGGTCGTGCTTTTCTCGCAGGTGGCGACCGCCATCGCGGGGGCCGCGATTGGCCCGGCCGTCGCCGGCATGACCCTCGGCATCGTTCGGCAGGCGGGCTTCACCAAGCAGAACGGCCGCAACCAGGCCGCGAACCATGCCGGGAACATGGTTGGAGCCGGTCTTTCCGGCTATCTCGGCTGGCAGTTCGGCTTTCAGGCCGTCGTTCTCCTGGCGGCCGCCTTTGGTGTGCTTTCGATCCTTTCCGTGTTGATGATCTCGCCCGACGCAATCGACAACGCCGCCGCGCGCGGCCTGAACGAGGAAGAGGGGGCAAAAGCGCATGCCAGCGGCCTCAGCGTTCTTGTCGAATGCAAGCCGCTTCTCATTCTGGCGGCATCCCTTGCCTGCTTTCATCTTGGCAACGGCGCAATGCTGCCGCTTTACGGCATGGCCGTGGTGAGCAAGACGAATGTCGATCCCGCCGTCTTCGTCGCGCTGACCGTCGTCGTGGCGCAAGGCGTCATGATCGCTGCCTCGCTGGTCGCAATGCGCATGGCGGAAAAGGAGGGCTACTGGCTGGTGATGCTGATTTCCTTTCTGGCATTGCCCGTCCGGGGCCTTCTGGCGGCACACCTCATCCAATATTGGGGCGTATATCCCGTCCAGATGCTTGACGGCGTCGGGGCCGGGCTGCAAAGCGTTGCGGTGCCGGGGCTCGTCGCACGCATCCTGAACGGGACCGGCCGCGTCAATATAGGGCAGGGCGCCGTCATGACCGTACAGGGGATCGGAGCCTCGCTCAGTCCGGCGATCGGAGGATGGCTGGCCGAACTGCTTGGCTATGGCCCGGCCTTCATGATCCTCGGCTCCTTCGCAATCGCATCAACGGGGCTTTGGCTTTTCTTCGGCGGCGTCGTTCGGCCGGCCTGCGCCACGCCCTCCGACGCGAAGGGAAGCGGAGCGCCTGCTTGACCGTCGATCCGGCCCCCGATACGGCCAACGTGCTGGCTCTTGCAATCGCAGCCGCCGCTACCGCAGGCGTGATTCTGCGGCCACGCGGCCTGCCGGAAGCGATCTGGGCGGTCGCCGGCGCCATCCTGCTCGTCGTGTTCGGTCTGCTTCCCTGGCAGATGGCTCTTGCCGGCGTGCGTGCAGGCCTTGACGTCTACCTGTTTCTCCTCGGCATGATGCTCTTGTCGGAGGTGGCGCGCGAAACCGGCCTTTTCGACTGGCTTGCGGCGATCGCGACGGCATATGCGAAAGGCTCGGCGTCACGCCTTTTCCTGTTGATCTATGGCGTGGGTACGCTCGTCACGATTTTTCTGTCAAACGACGCCACCGCCGTGGTCCTGACGCCGGCGGTCGCCGCTGCGGCGCGAAGCGCGAGGGTCAGGAATCCACTGCCCTATCTCCTGATATGCGCCTTCGTCGCCAACGCGGCGTCTTTCGTCCTGCCCATCTCCAACCCGGCCAATCTCGTCCTCTACGGCAAAAACATGCCGCCCCTTTTCGAATGGCTGCCGCTTTATCTCTTACCCTCGGCGATCGCCATCATCGCCACCTTCCTCCTGTTGCGATGGACGCAGCGCGCGGAACTCGCAGGCGAGGTGGCGCGTGACGTGCCGCGCCCGCGCCTCTCCGCCGGTGGTCACGCGGCGGGGCTGGGGATCATCGCGACGGCGGTTCTGCTTCTCACTGTTTCGGCCTTTGACATTCCCCTCGGACTTCCGACTGCGATTGCGGGCGTCCTGACCGCGCTTCTCACGCTTTTGGTCGAGCGGGCGTCGCCTCTCAAGATCATCCGCGGCGTGTCATGGGGCGTGCTGCCGCTCGTAGCCGGGCTCTTTGTTCTTGTCGAAGCGCTCGATCACGCAGGCGTCATTTCAGAGCTGGCGGGGGAGATCGATCGCGCGGTGCGGATTTGGCGTGACAGCGCCGCCCTCGGCGCCGGCGTCGTCATCGCGTTTGCCTCCAACCTCATGAACAATCTGCCGGCGGGACTGGTGGCCGCGAACGCGATGCACTCAGCGCAAGCGCTGCCGGAACTCTTCCGTCGCGCCGTGCTGATCGGCGTTGATGTCGGTCCGAACCTTTCCGTCACCGGCTCATTGGCGACGATCCTGTGGCTTGCTGCCCTCAGGCGCGAAGGAATCAAGGTCGGCGCCGGCGCGTTCCTCAAAACCGGCATGATCGTCATGCCGCCGGCGCTTCTCCTCGCGCTCTGCGCGGCTTGGCTGACGCGGTGACAGGCCCTGTAGCCGGTTACTTTCTTTTGATCGAGATTGAGCGGCCGGCCCGTTCGGGCACCGGCAGGGCAGCGTGTGCTTTCGCCATGCCTTGCACACGCTCTTTCATGTCGGGCGGGAACGGCGCCACCTTCGGCCCTGCCATGTCGACATGCAGCACCAGGTTCTCCGAGGTCGCGGCGAGCCAGCCATCAACATGGCGAAGCTCCTGGAAATAGCGGATACGCTTCTCGTCATGATCGAGGATCTGAAGCGTCGCCTGAACGCGGTCGCCGAGATGCAGTTCGCGCAGATAGCAGATGTGGGCTTCCGCAGTGTAGGTGGTCAGCCGGCGCTCCTTTGCGTAGGCATGACCTATTCCCAGGAAGTTGAAGGCTTCGTCGGTGCAGCGATCGAGCAGGACGTTGTAGTAGGCCATGTTCATGTGACCATTATAGTCGATCCATTCCTTCTCGATCTCCATGACGCTGGAAACGAAGGGTGCGGGAAAAGACATGGGATGGTCCTCGCTGGCGGATGGATCGGGCAGGGCTGGACAATGGCGCTCTTTAGCGAAATACCCTTAGTTCAGGCGCCGGGAAACCGAAACCGGGTTTCCGCCGAATACGATGCAGAAAACGACGGCTTTCGGCCGACGGAGGAATGATGGCACTGGCTGATCTGGTGAGGGTGGAGCGCAACGAGGCGGGCATAAGCCTGGCGCTCGATATATTGCGGCAGCGTTTCGGGCCTCGCCTGCAGACCGGCCAGTCGTTCCGCGAGCAGCACGCCCACACCACGACCTACATTCCGGTGCAGGCGCCGGATGCGGTGATCATGCCGGAATCGACGGAGGAGGTCAGTGAGATCGTTCGCATCTGCGCGGAACATCGCGTGCCGATCATCCCCTTCGGCGTCGGCAGTTCGCTCGAGGGCCATGTCAATGCGCCGGGCGGCGGCATCTCGCTCGACATGGCCAATATGAACAAGGTGATCGAGGTCCATCCGGAAGATCTCGACTGCGTGGTCGAGCCCGGGATCACCCGGCAGGAACTCAACGAATATCTGCGCGACACCGGCCTTTTCTTCCCGATCGATCCGGGCGCCAATGCTAGCCTCGGCGGCATGGCGGCGACGCGCGCGTCGGGCACCAATGCGGTGCGCTACGGCACGATGCGCGACAATGTGCTGTCGCTAACCGCCGTCATGGCCGACGGCAGCATCGTGCGCACCGCCAGAAGGGCGAAGAAATCGTCGGCCGGCTACGACCTGACGCGGCTTCTGGTCGGATCGGAGGGCACGCTCGGCGTCATCACCTCGTTGACGCTCAAGCTTTATGGCATCCCGCAGGCGGTTTCCGGCGGCGTCTGCCCGTTCCCAAGCGTCGAGGCGGCATGCCAGGCTGTGATCGCGACGGTGCAGATGGGCATTCCTGTGGCGCGGATCGAACTCGTTAACGCGTTGCAGATGCGGGGGATGAAGAATTATTCGCATCTCGATTATCCCGAGAGCCCGTGTCTCTTCCTCGAATTCCATGGCACCGATGCGGGCGTCGAGGAGCAGGCGCAAATGTTCGGCGAAATCGCTGGCGAATATGGCGGCGGGCCGTTCCTGTGGACCGCCAATACCGAGGAGCGGACCAAGCTCTGGAAGGCGCGCCACGACGCCTATTGGGCGTCGCTGACGCTCAGGCCCGGCGCCAAGGGACTGTCCACCGATGTCTGCGTTCCCGTCTCCCGTCTTGCGGAATGCATCGCCGAAACCGAGGCGGACATCGCCGAGATGGGGCTGGTCGCGCCGATCGTCGGCCATGTCGGCGACGGCAATTTCCATACGATGGTGCTGATGGACATGGACGATCCCGCCGAGATCGAACGGGCGGAGGAATTCGTCTCGCGCCTCAATCTGAGGGCCATCGCCATGGACGGCACCTGCACGGGCGAGCACGGCATAGGGCAGGGGAAGATACGGTTCCTGGAGCGCGAGCTTGGCGCGGGCGTCGATGTGATGCGCGCCATCAAGCAGGCGCTCGATCCGAAAGACATCCTCAATCCGGGAAAAATCCTGCCGAAGAAGCAGGCTTGATCTACTCTTCCGGTTCGGTCGTGAACTGGAGGGGATAGCCTTTCGCCTTGCCGGCGTCGGTCGCGCGCGTCGCCTTGGTCTCGGCCACATCCTTGGTGTAGACCGCGACGACGCAGACGCCGCGCCTGTGCGCGGTGATCATGACGCGGTACGCCTGATCCTCGCTCATGCGGAATTCCGCCTTCAATACACGGACCACGAAGTCGCGCGGCGTGTAATCGTCATTGACGAGGATGACCTTGTGCAATTTGGGTCTTTCCGTCTTGACCCGGCTTTTCGTCTTCGGTGCGGTGATGGTCGTTTCCGTCATGGCCTTGCGCCCTTGCGGCGTAATCGGCGCGAAGAGCGGTTATCTATCGCGATGATTGATATTGTTCCTCAAGCGGCAGCCGATCAAGACTTGTCCACCGGCGGTGCGCTTTATCGACATGGCCTCCCGATTACGCTATGGCGGCAAGGCGGTCCCGAGGCGGCAGGATCGCTCATGACTTGCGGAGGCGTCAGCTGGCCCGTCTTTTCGTCATCATCGGCGGCCTGATCGTTATCGTGCTGACAGCAGCGCTTGTCGGCCCCTATTTCATCGATTGGACTTCCTACCGTTCGGACTTCGAGCGGGAGGCAAGCCGTATCCTCGGCCGTAAGGTGACGGTCATGGGCAAGGCCACGGCGAGGCTGTTGCCCTTTCCCTCGGTGACGTTCACCAATGTTCGCGTCGCGAGTGGAACGCCCGGGCAACCGGCTGTGACGGTCGACAAATTCTCCATGGACGCCGAGCTTGCGCCCTTCCTGCGTGGCGAGCTGCTGATCTTCGACATGCGCGTCGTCAGGCCGCATATCGTCGTTGCTATTGATCCCGACGGCACGATCGACTGGACGCTGCGGCCCTCGGCGCCTTTCAATCCGCGCCAGATCACGCTGGAAAAGGTGACGGTCACGGATGGCTCGGTGACGGTCGCGCATGGCGCGAGCGGGCGAGAGCTGCAGTTCACCGGCATCGATGGGGCGATATCGGCCAAGTCCCTTGCGGGGCCATGGCGTTTTCAGGGAAGGCTTGTCGCCGATGGCGAGCCGGTTTCTCTCGATCTCTCTACCGGAATCGCCGGAGCCGACGGCCGTATGCGCATCCGAATCAAGGCCGATCCCCGCGATTACCCGATCGAACTCCTGACCGATGGCGATACCAGCATCACCAATGGCAAGGCGGTCTATGCGGGCGATTTCCGGCTCAATGTCCATGCTGACAAGGCGGCCATCGCCGCCGCCAAGGCAGCGCGTGAGCCGGCTCCGCCGGATCCGTATCGCTTGAGCGGGACGTTCTCGCTCGATCACAGGCGTCTGGCCGCTGACCAGTTCCGTTTCGAGACCGGACCGACCGACAACCCTTACGTGGCGAACGGCAAGGCTTTTCTGGATTTCGGAGAAAAGCCGCGTTTCGGCATAAGCGCGAAGGGTGAGCAGGTGCGGTTCGACGAAGCGGTCGGCAACGGCACTGCGGGCAGGCTGACGCTCGATGAGAGGATCGCAGCTCTGAAGCGGGTGATCGGCGACCTGCCGAAGCCGACCATTCCAGGCCGCATCGATGTCAGGCTTCCGGCGGTGCTCGCGGGCGACACGACGATCCGGGACGTGGCTTTTTCCGCCGAACCGGCCGAGGGCGGCTGGACGCTCAAATCGTTCGACGCGATGCTTCCGGGCCGCACGACGCTCGAAGCAAGCGGATTCCTGCGCGCCGGCGGCGATTTCGGCTTCAAAGGTTCGCTGCTTCTCGCCGTCAAGCAGCCCTCCGGCTTCGCCAACTGGATCGCGCATGACGTGAACGACGCGATCCGGCGCCTGCCGTCCGCCGGCTTCAACGCTGATGTCGATCTGACCGAACGGCATCAGGCCTTCCGCAACCTCGAACTCATTCTCGGGGATGCGCGCTTCACGGGCAGCCTCGACAGTGTCGAACCCGCCGACGCGGCGCCCTCGATGACGGTCAAGCTCGACGGCGGCAAGCTGGACGTGGAAGACCTGACGGCCTTCGCCTCGCTTTTCATCGACCAGAAGGGGCAGAACCGCCTGGCGGACCGCGACCTCGATCTCGAAATCAAGGCCGGGCCGGTGACGGGAGACGGGCTGGCCGCCCAATCGATCGATGCGGCGATCCGGCTGAAGAAAGGCAGGCTCGATATCGACAGGCTGAGCGTCTCGGGCCTTGCCGGCGCTTCGCTCAGCGCTACCGGATCGCTGAAGGACTTTCCCGCCGATCCGATCGGCGATCTCGATGCGACCGTCACGTCGGAAGACCTTGCGCCGCTTTTGTCGATGCTGGCCTCGCGCTTTCCCGGCAATGCGGCGATCGGCGCCTTGGCAAGCCGTGCCGCCTCTTTTCAGGGGCTGTTCTCGAACGCGCGGATTAACCTCGTGGCGAGTGCGGCGAAGAATAAGGACGGGACGACCGGCATCGGCGCCAGCGCCAATGGCATGGCCGGCGATAGCACGTTCACGCTCTCGCTCTCGGGAAATGGCCTCCGCAACGAGCCGGAGAACGCCAGGTTTTCGCTGACGGCATCGCTCGCCAACGACAACGCTGCTCCGGTCTATGCGCTTCTTGGCCTGCCGGCCCTACCGCTCGGGCTCGCTGGCCGGCTGGAAGCGGATCTGTCGTCGAAGGGATCGCTGTCGGCGGGCGCGGCCACCGATCTGAAGCTGCATGGCGACGGCCTTGACGCCTCTTTCGCCGGGACCGTCCGGCTTGGCAGGAATGGGCCTGCGGCGACGGGGAAAGCCGCTCTCGCGACAAGGGACATGGGGCCGTGGCTGATGACGGCTGGCATATCTCTTCCTGGAATGGGGCTCGGGCTTCCCGTCAGCCTCGCGGGCGACATCGACTATCATGACGGGACGGCGTCCCTTGCGCATCTGAAAGGCTCGATTGCCGGTAGTCCGGTGTCCGGCGATCTGGCTGCGCGCGTAACGAAGGGCCAGCCTAAAATCACCGGCAAGGTTTCCACCGGCGTCCTCGATCTCAGCCTTCCGCTCGCGATGGTGCTCGGGCAGCAGTCCCTGCAATCGAAAGACAGCGGCTGGGCCCGAACGCCGTTCCTGTCGGCCGCAGCCCCGGCCTTTGATGCCGATCTCGATCTTTCCGCCGGAACCGTGTTCATCGGCGGCATCGCTGCGAAGGACGCTCGCATGAAGGCGACGCTCGACCGGAGCGGCTTCCACATCGACAGCTTCGCCGGAACGTATGGAGGCGGAACGGTTTCGGGACTTGCCGATCTCAAGAACAACGACGGAACGGGGCTGTTGTCCGCCCAGTTTCGCCTTGCCGGCGTCAGTCTCGGAGATCTTCTGCCGGGGACCGGACTGGCAGGAAAAGCCGACCTCTCGACCGCCGTTACGGCGAGCGGCAAATCGCTGGATGCGATGGTCGGGGCACTTTCTGGCTCTGGAACGCTCAGCTTCCACGATCTTGCCATTCCGCGTCTCAATGCCGATGCGCTTAAACCCATACTGGCCGCCGCGGATTCCTACGGCCATGAGGTGGACGCGAAAAAGGCATCTTCGCTGGCGCTCCCCTTCGTCAAAGGGGGGACTTTCAAAGCAGGGGATGGGAGTGTCGCCTTCACCGTGGCGGAAGGAACCGTGCGCGTGCCGACCTTGCAATTGCCTTCGCCTAAAATGACCGTGAATACCGATTTGAACGCTGACCTCGTCCACCGCACGGTTGCGGCGAATGGCAGCATCTCCTATGCGGCGGGCGACGACGCGCTCGTCGGTTCCGAACCGAGCCTCGGATTCACCGTCGCGGGCCCGCCTTCCGCTCTTGCCGTCACCTACAATACCGGTCCTCTGGCGCAGTTCTTGACGCAGCGCGCGCTCGAACGGGAACAGGCGAAAGTCGAGGCCATGCAGGCCGCGCTTCTGGAAAAGCAGCGCCTCCATCGCGAGGTCGACTATTATTCCGAGCGGGATCGCATCCGTCGGCAGCAGGAGGAAGAGAAGAGAAAAGCCGAAGAGGAAGCCGCACGGAAGGCCGTGGAAGAGACCCAGCACGAGGCCGAGCAGGCCGACGAGCGCTTGCGTCTGGAGGAATCGCGAAAGTCGGTGGAGGCGCCGCCGCTCAAAACGGCTCCGCCGAAGGCAGTAGAGAAGGCGCCGCCGCCCTCGAATCCGGCTGCACCGCGGCACGAAACCGATTCTCATCAGGATGGATTGAAGGGCCTTCCGGGCGTCACGGATTTCCTCCAGCAGCACCGGTTCGATTTCAACAATATCAGACGTTGATGGTGCGGCCTTTTAAACCGGTGTCGCCGATCGGCCGCTGGTAAACCATTCCAGCACGTAAAGTCTTAAGGCGGAGGAGAGATTGGTCGAACGCGGCCGCGCCGCGTCGATTTCGGCGATTAGCCCCGCGAGCGGGACAGATCGCCTGGCGGCGATTGCCTCAAGCTCGAGGAAGAAAGCGTCTTCCAGCGAAAAGCTGGTCCTGTGACCGCGGATCGTGACCGAGTGCTTGCGAACAGCGCTCATGATTCGGGCAAGCGGAGGATGGTCGTGGAAAAGGCGCGGCAATTCTCCAGGCGCTGCCGGCGCTTCATTTCCTGTCCCGGCCCGGGTCTTCGAGCTTATGGCCGTCGAGGAAAGCGTCGCGGTTCAACCGTTCGGACCGCTCGCGCAGCTTCTCGCCTTTATTACGCCCATGCAGACGACGGTTTTCCTCCGCCTTTTTTTCTTCCGCCGCGCGCGCCTTGCGCTTGCGGACGAGGCGAAGATTGACGATGTCGCCCATTCTCTCCCGTCTATTTCTTGCGGAAGGCATCGAGCGAAACGACGTCGGCGCTCTTGCCATCCTCACCGGCAGCGGAAGCCGCTTCCTTCTTGGCTGCCTTTTTCTCAGGACTCTTGACAGGCCGATCCGCCTTGCCCTTGGCCTGCGTCTTGGCGGGCGAGGGGAGCGGTTCGATCTCGGGAGCTGTCTCCGCCTCCTGCTTGACATCGAATTCCAGCTCGAAATTGACGGATGGGTCATAAAAGCCGCGCACCGCGGCGAAGGGTATTTCGAGCCTCTCGGGAATATCGGAGAAGGAAAGACCGACTTCGAAGCCGGCCTCGCTGACCTTCAAATCCCAATATTGATATTGCAGCACGATCGTCATCTGCTCGGGGTACCGCTCCCTGAGCCGCGTCGATATCCTCACGCCCGGCGCGCCGGTCATGAAGGTGATGAAGAAATGGTGGTTGCCTGGAAGGCCGGTGCGCGCGACCTCGGTCAACACCTTGCGCATCACGCCGCGCAGCGCCTCCTGGGCGAGGATGTCATAGCGAATGTGGTCTTCGGCCATAGTCGATGTATCGGGCTCAGGATGCTGTTTTTGACTCGCGATCATAGCTGTAAAGAAGCTTGGCGCTGCCGTAAACCGCTTAGGTCGCGGACTCGTAAATATGATGGAAATGCGGCCGGAAAGGAAAGTGGAGGCTTCTGTTGCCAGGTGCCTCCGAACCCCGCCTAGAAGTGCGAACCTCCAGGGCTTGATCTGAAGCTATCGCGCTGCATTAAGCAGCGAGACGCGCTTCCGCATAGTTGTCGTTGGCAACTATAAGATTAGCCCGATAACGGTGGTACAATGCCGGGCAAAAGTCCGATCTTTACACCCTCGTCGATCCTGTTTCGCCCCCATCACAAGCCGCTCGGCCAGCAGTTTGTGGTGGAGGCGCCGGGTACCGCCCCCGGGTCCGAATGGCTTATTGCATCGGCCGTTTATCGCCATAGTCAGGCAAGCTGACAGTTCGAATATAGAGGCGACATGAAGGGAATGGAAGAGCCTGTAGACGGGAGAGACCATGCCTCAGCACAGCTTGTGCAAAATGCCCATCCGCCGCCTTCCTTCGGCGCCAGAAGGAACACAATTGACGCCCAATCGTTACCGTCCGAAGGGACATCATAGCTGGAGCATTTCATGAAACGTGACCGCCGCCTGTTCGCGACGTCTGCGCTTGGCCTGTTGCTTGCCCTTCCTTATCCGGGGTCGTCCTTTGCCCGTGACCAACTACCCTCAAGCGATGGCCCGCAGGCTGTGGCTTCGCAGGCAATGCCGGGAACAATGCTGGCCCAGAATGAGCAATCTCCCGACGAGAACCGCAAGAAGCATCACGGCCATGGCGGCGAACAGCAGGGCGGCGGCGAGGGCCAGCATGCCGCGCCGAGACATGAGGCCCAACCGCGACATCAGGCTCAACAAGGCGGCCTTGATCAAGGCGGCGACCAGGAGCGAGGCGGTCAGGACCATGGCCGTCACGCCAAGAGAGGCGGCGAGCAGCACCAGGCCGAGCAGCCGAATCCGTCCGCCGCGGCTCCGAACGCCGCGCAGGGTGGGGAACGTGCCCACCGGCAGCACCAGGCCGAGCAGCTGAACGCGCAATCTCCGGCCTCGAACGAGCCCCAGGGCGGAAAAGACCATCACAAGCGGCGTCAAGCCGAACAGCCGGGGGCTGGAGCTCCCGCTGCGAATGCCTCACAGGGCGAGCAGGAACATCACAAGCGAAGCGCGGAAGAGCGCCAGAAACAGCATCAAGATCAGTCGGCTTCGCAATCCCCGCAGTCCGAGGCCCAGCAGCCTTCAGCGCCGCAGGGGGAAGAGACTCAGCACGAGCGCCGCAAGCACAAGAAGAATGGCGAGCCGAACGGCCAGGCGCAGTCGCAGAAGCCCGAAAACGGTTCGGCATCGCAGCAGTCCACCCGGCGGCAGAAGCAAGGCTCGTCAACTGGAGAAGCGCAGGGTTCGCAGCCATCGGCCTCTTCTCAGGAAGAGCGGCATCATCACGGTCACAAGAACGGCGCCGACAAGGGCGAGGCGCAATCGACGCAAGGCGCCGGTCATCTGTCCACCCAGCAGGGCGCGAGCCCGTCGTCACAGCCGGCACAAAATGGCGCGGCGGCGCAGCAGCAAAAGCAGCAGAATCAGCCTGCCGAAAACAGCAAGCAGCAGGAGGGCCAAGCCGCCCAACAGCAAAAGCAAGGCGAAAAGGGAGCCCCCCAGCTTCCCGAGGGAAACGCCACGCAGCAGCCGCGTCCCGACTTCCATGACCAGGGCCATGGGCGTCACGGCCAGGCTCAGAACGGCGAGGGGCATGGCCGCCCGCAAAATGCCGCGCCGGTGTTCGACAGCCAGAAACGGCCCTTCGGCAATGGCAAGGGCGATCATAACGGTCAGGCGGGGAATCAGCCTTCGCCCAACGCGTCGAGCCAGGGCGCGGCGCAGTTCGGCCCAGCGCCCAAATCGGACCAGGCTGCTCAGACCGAGGTGAAACACGGCCAGATCGAATCGATCGATTCGGTGCAGGGAAAGCGCGTCCAGCGCGATCAGCTGCCGCCCTTGAAGAGGCCGAAAGGGGCGGACGTCGTGAAGGAGACGGATAACCGCGTCATCATACAACTCGGCGATAGGATGATCGTCCGCGACCACGACCAGCGCATCGCCCATGACGCACGTGACGTCTATTACGAGGACCTGCCGCACGATCGCAGGCGCGAAACGGTCCTGCGTCCGGATGGCAGCAAGGTCGTCACCATCCGCAATGCCTACGGCGACGTGATCCGCCGCTCGCGCATTATGCCGGACGGGCATGAGCTTGTGCTCGTCTATGTCGATAACCGCGATCTCGAGCGCGACCGCGACAATGGCTGGGGGGATCCCGGCGCGGACTTGCCGCCGATGCGTCTCACCGTGCCGGAGGATGACTATATCCTCGACGCGAGCGAGATCCATGATCCCGACCGGTATTACGAGTTCCTCGAGCAGCCGCCGGTCGAGCGCATTCCCCGGCTCTATTCGCTCGGCGAGGTCAAGCGTTCTGCGCGCATCCGCGACATGATCCCGCGCATCGACCTCGACACGATCAATTTCGATTTCGGATCTGCCAGTATCGGCGAGAGCGAAGTGTCGAAGCTGCAGGCCGTCGCCGAGGCCATCCAGCGTATCCTGAAGAAGAATCCGGCGGAAACCTTCCTCATCGAAGGTCATACCGACGCCGTCGGCTCCGATCAGTCCAACCTGATCCTGTCGGACGAGCGGGCCGACGCCGTGGCGAAGGCGTTGACGAATTCGTTCGATATCCCGCCCGAGAACCTGACGACGCAGGGCTATGGCGAGGAATTCCTCAAGGTCAACACGGATGGGCCGAACCGGGAGAATCGGCGCGTGACCATAAGGCGGATCACGCCGCTCATCGCCCCCGTGGCGAGCAATCAATAGCAGACATGAACGACTAGGACTGAAACCGCCGCGGTGCTTCGACCATCACCGCGGCGGTTCCCCTTGCGCGTTTCGCCGGTGCTCTCCATCCGGTTCGGGATTGACTTGGCTGCGCCTTCGCGGAAAGCTCGGCAATGCGGAGCGAGATGAGGGGGATCGCGACCGCGTTGAGAGGAGCCACATATGACCGACTATCTCGCCGACGTGAAGAAATATGATGCGACGGCAGATGAGGCTGTCGTTTCAAAAATCGTGAAACATCTGGGCATCGCCCTCAGGAGCCGTGATTCTTCCCTTGTTTCCTGCTCCGATCCCAAGGAACTCGACAGGGTGAAGCAGAACTGGTGCGGCAAGAAGCTCGGCGTGACGGATTCCGCCAAAGTCGATTCGGTGCTCGAAAAGGTCTGCCAGACGATGGCGTCCGACCATTCGAAGCATCGCGTGACGTTCTACTATCTGGCGGCGAAGCATCTCGGAAAGCTGGCCGAACTCTGACCGGAGACGGACGCGATCGCCGTTCACCCCACGGGTCCGCCAGGGCCGCGCGCGCGGCGACCGGCAAGATGATTGCTGGCGGCGTAAAGCGCGATCGCGGCGGCGTTGGAGACGTTGAGAGACCGGATAACGCCAGGCATGGCGAGCCGCGCGAGCGTTTCGACCGTTGCGCGGCTCTTCTGGCGCAGGCCCTTGCCCTCCGCTCCAAGCACAAGCGCGATGCGATTGCCGGAAAAGGATTTTTCCAGTTCGAGCGGCCCTTCGGAATCGAGGCCGATCGTCTGAAAGCCGGCTTGCGCCAGCTGATCCAGCGTCTCGGCGAGATTCCTGACCTCGATATGATCGAGGTGCTCCAGCGCGCCGGATGCCGCCTTGGCGAGCACGCCTGATTCCTGCGGACTGTGGCGGTGGGTGGTGATGAGCGCGCCGGCGCCGAAGGCGACGGCGGAGCGCAGGATGGCGCCGACATTGTGCGGGTCGGTGACCTGGTCGAGAACGAGCAGCAGCGAAGCGTCGCCGAGCGCCGAGAGCGGCTTGGCGGGCAGGGGAGCCGCTTCCGCCAGAACGCCCTGATGGACGGCGTCCGTGCCGACGATGCGGTCGATCTCTCTCGGTTCGACGATTTCAACGGGAAAGGGGAAGTCGAGCGGTTCGCTTAGCCCGAGCCGGGGGACCGCATTGCGCGTGACGAGGAGCCGTCGGATCTTCCGCCTCGGATTATCGAGCGCCGCCCGTACCGTGTGAAGCCCGTAGAGGCGCACCAGCCCGTCATCCGGGAGCGAAGGCGGGATCGCCGCGCCGCGATGCTTGACGCCGCCTTCTGCCTGCTTCCGGTCGCGATGGCTGCGCCGCAAGCGCGCGTAATGGCTGTCTTTCGGCGTGCCGGTCTTTTTCTCGTCATTCATGGGCGGACCTATAAGCGCTTGGCGCGCGATTGCCTATATGTCCCGCATCTTTCATGTCGGAGACAGACGCCTGCGAAGTGCCGATCGACGGTTGACACATACCGGCCTTGTCGCCATAAGGCGCTTCGCGAAGGGCGGCCCGAGGGAGCTTCTTCGTCGAATACCTCGTCGCATGACTCCGCTGCAGCAATGGAGGGGTGCCCGAGTGGTTAAAGGGGACGGACTGTAAATCCGTTGGCTCAGCCTACGTTGGTTCGAATCCAACCCCCTCCACCATTGCGGCACGGAGTCAGGCGAGAAGGCGGGTATAGCTCAATGGTAGAGCAGCAGCCTTCCAAGCTGAATACGCGGGTTCGATTCCCGCTACCCGCTCCAGGTCCGCAACAGGAACAGGTGTCTGGCGGCGAGGGGAAAGTTCACCTATATGACGCGGCTTATCGGCGGTGCTCTGCGCCGCGGTCACAACAGGCAGGCCAGCGGCGCGCCACATTGGAGCAGGCAGGGCCGCGTTTGAAACAGGCAGGAAAGCGAACAGAATGGCGAAGGGTAAATTTGAGCGTACGAAGCCGCATGTGAACATTGGCACGATTGGTCACGTTGACCATGGGAAGACGACGCTGACGGCGGCGATCACGAAGTATTTCGGCGAGTTCAAGGCGTATGACCAGATCGACGCGGCGCCGGAGGAGAAGGCGCGCGGCATCACGATCTCGACGGCGCATGTGGAGTATGAGACGGACAAGCGGCACTATGCGCATGTCGATTGCCCGGG
>JBQCEL010000090.1:0-3204 GCA_051960255.1 Rhizobiaceae bacterium | reverse complement strand
TTGCCCGCGACACGCAGATCTGCATCACGCTGTTCGACGCCTTCTCCTCGTCCGTGAGCACGACATCGCGATGCTCGGGAATGCCTTCGAGAACCGCCGTCTGGCAGATGCCGCAATCGCCGCGCCGACAATCATAGACGATTTCGATGCCGGCTTTCTCCAGAGCGTCGATGATCGACTGGTTCGGCGCGACCGTCACCACCTGGCCCGTCGATTTCACTTCGACCTCGAAAGGCTTGTCACCGGTCGCCGGGGCGGGAGTCGCCGTGAAGAGTTCGTAGTGCAGCCGGGCAGACGGCCGGCCGGCAAGCGCCCATGCGGTCTTCACCGCCTCGATCATGCCGGAGGGGCCGCAGACATAGGCCTCGCCGCCGGGATCGAGTGTGTCGATCAACTCCGCGAAGTCAGGCCGGCCGGGCGGCGTATCGTCATAATGGACGGACAGGCGCTCGCCGCAGATGGCGGACAATTCCGGCAGGAAGGCGAGTTCGCCTTGCGCGCGGCCGAGATAATGCAGGCGGAAGTCCCGGCCGGTTTCGGCAAGCGCCGCCGCCATCGAGAAGAGCGGCGTGACGCCGATGCCGCCGGCAAGCAGCAGAACAGGATCGTTTCCTTGCTGAAGCTGGAACTGGTTTATTGGGCCGGTCGCTAAGACCTCGTCGCCGACTTTCAGGCCATGGATATAGCGCGAGCCGCCGGCGCTGTTTTCCTCGAGCAGCGTGCCGAGCACGTAATGACGGCCGCCGCGCCATTCGCCGAGATCGACCAGCGAATAGGGCCGGTCGCCCCCGGCAGGCAGCTTGACGCGGATATGCGCGCCGGCCGACCAGTTGGGCAGCGGCGTCTCGCCCTTGGCCTCGAGCACAACCGCGCGGACGCGCGGCGTTTCACGCGTGATCTCGCGGACCGTGAAGAGGAGATTGCTCACTCTTCTTCTCCCGCCGCCATATCCGCCGGCTGGCGGTGCAGGCCGCTGCGAACCAGCATGTCGAGGAAATCCTTCATCCGCTCCTGTCGATAACGGCCAACATCGATCTTGTCATAGTCGTAAAAGCCGCGCCCGTCGCGCAGGCCGTTGCGGCCCTCTTCCATGTTGCGGTGGACAATCGCGGGCGCGGCGAAACGCTCATCCTTCATCGCGCCCGTCATATAGCGGCTGGCGTGATAGAGGATGTCGCCGCCGCCCCAATCGATGAATTCCAGAAGCCCGAGCACGGCGAAGCGGAAGCCAAAGCCATATTTGACGGCCTTGTCGATGTCTTCGGCCGATGCTACGCCTTCCTCGACCAGCCGCGCCGCCTCGTTCATCGCCAGCGCCTGGATGCGCGGCACGATATAGCCGGGTGATGCCTTGCAGACCACCGGCGCTTTGCCGATGCCTTCGAGCAATTCGCATAGTTCCGTCACCACAGCCGGATCCGTCTCACCGGTTGGGCTCACTTCGACGAGTGGCACGATGAAGGCCGGGTTGAGCCAATGCGCGTTGAGGAAGCGTGTGGGGCGGCCGCTCCAGCCCGCCAATTGCGTCGAAAGGTAGGTCGATGTGGTCGAGGCCACGATGGCGGTCGGGTCGGCGAATCCATCGATCAGGCGAAGCCCGTCGCGCTTGGCGTCGTCCGTTTCCGGAACCGCTTCGAAGACGATGCCGGCATCCTGCAGGCCTTGCGCGGCCTCGAGCAGGGAGAAGAACGATATGCGCTTCACAATGCCGTCGATGGCCGCGGCGTCGAATCCGCCGAGACGCGCCACCATGTCGAGTGAGGCGCGAATTTCGCCGAGCGCCGCGTCGAAATAGGCTTGCTGGGCTTCGACAGGCCGCTCCTTCGCGTCGATGAGACGGACCTCGTGGCCGGCATAGGCGAAGCAATGCGCGATGCCGCGCCCCATGCGACCGGCGCCGACGCAGGCGATGACGGGACGGCCCGGCATGGTCAAAGCCCCTCGCTGAGCAGGTTCCGCATTTCGCCTTGGCCGAGACCGGCGAGGCCCAACTTTTCCAGCGTTCTGCCGCCGTGGCGGAAATCGTTCCCCGTCGCCGCGCCGGCGACCGCCAGCAGGCCTGCCGCGACCGGAACGTGAACGCCGGCCCATTCGCCGACCGACACCAGGAAGGCGAGCCCCATGGCGACATCCTCCATCATGTAGCGGTGGCTGAGGAGGTCGAGATGTTCGTGCCAATCGCCGGAATCGACCAGCTTGTCATGGGCAAGATTGCCGTACATCCAGTCGGAGGTGTTGTAGTGGTCGGCAAGCGGGAAATGCGGCGCGGCATAGCCGAGCGCCTCCCTGACCGCGATCCGTTCGGCGTCGAGCGCGTCATGGACTCGGCGGATCGAAGGCTGCGTGCCTTCCTTGTGGATGTCCCAGCGGTCGAAATGTTCGATCGGCCCGGCATTCATGAGGATCAGCGGCGGATGGATGATGGGGCCCGCGTTCATCAGCGCGCCGGAGAGCGCGTCCTCGACAGGCTCGATCGCGCCGGGAAAGGCGGTGGCGATCACGTCGAGCGCACGCCTGGAATGACGCGCCGGGAAGACGCCGGTCGGCAGCCGCGTGGCGCGGGTCGTGATCGCGATTTCGCCCGGACCGTGCTTGCGGGTGAGCCAGGGCAGGGTGCCGGTCTCGGCAATGGCGATATTCGCCTTGCATCCGTTTTCGCGAAGTGCCTTCATCATCGCATAGGAGCCGAAGGTTCCCGGCGGCAGGAAGATCACCTGCCCGTCGGCGAGATGCGGCGCGAGGCCTTTCGCCAGATCCTCCTGCGCGAAGGCGGGGACCGGCGCGATGATCAGCTCCGCGTCCCTGACCGCTTCGCCCAGATCGGTCGTGACCAAGGCGATATCGATGCGGCGGGTCCCCTTGGAGTCCTTTAGCCGGATTGCCTTCTCAAGCAGGATCGGGCGAATCGCTTCGGGATCGCGGCGCCAGAACCGGACCGAATGGCCGGCTTCCGACAAATCGGCCACGGCCGCATGAGACCCGTTGCCGCCACCCAGAACCGCTATCTTCATCACGCACCCTTCAGGAACCACTCATACCAGTAAATGCTTTAAACTTAAAATTTTCAAGCCCCTCGATACCACTTCCAACGACGATGTCCGACGGCGCGAGCAGCGGCCTTGCCTATTGGACGAGAAGGTGCGATTGTTTAAGCCTAAAATAATTCCTCGGACCTGGATACTGCCGGAACGATCCATTGTCGAA
>JBQCEL010000089.1:0-5123 GCA_051960255.1 Rhizobiaceae bacterium | reverse complement strand
GACGCCGACCTCGGCCAACCAGGAGGACCACGTCTCCATGGCCTGCCATGGCGCGCGGCGGCTCCTCGATATGGCGGAAAACCTCGCCGGGATCATCAGCATAGAAGCGGTGACGGCGGCGCAGGGGGTCGATCTGCGCGCGCCACTCACGACCAGCACCGAGTTGCGAAAGGCGCATCGGGCGATCCGTTCCGTCGTCGCCGATCTCGAAATCGACCGCTACATGGCCGGCGACCTCGCCGCCGCCACCGAACTGGTGCGCTCCGGCGCGCTCAACCGAAGCGTGTCGGCGGGAATCTTGCCTGGATTGAGGGCATGATGAGAACCGCCCGCGAAACTGCCAATCTCCCCGCAAGCGGCAGGGCAATCGCCTATGAGATGACCCCCACCCCTAACCCCTCCCCACAAGGGGGAGGGGAACGACGCCGTATCTCTGTCGAACACCAGATCCTGGCGATTTTGGCCGAGAAAGCGGTGTCGGCGTCTCCCTCCCCCTTGTGGGGAGGGATTAAGGGTGGGAGTAAGCAGCCTCGCAAATCTCGCCTGATTTCCATATGCGATTCCCCTGCCCACAAGGGGGGAGGTCACGCGCTGATATGCTGCGCTCTATCATCATCCTCCATGAAATCCGGAGCCCGTCCATGACCGATCCCCGCCACAATATCCGCGAAGTGCGCGCGCCGCGCGGCCCCGACCTCAACGCGCTGTCCTGGCAGACCGAAGCGCCGCTCCGTATGCTGATGAACAATCTCGATCCGGGCGTGGCGGAGAACCCGAACGAGTTGGTCGTCTATGGCGGCATCGGCCGCGCCGCGCGCACATGGCAGGATTTCGACCGTATCGTCGCGACGCTGAAGACCCTTAAGGAAGACGAGACGCTGCTCGTCCAGTCCGGCAAGCCTGTCGGCGTCTTTCGCACCCATGCCGACGCGCCGCGCGTGCTGATCGCCAACTCCAACCTCGTGCCGCACTGGGCCGATTGGGATCATTTTAACGAGCTCGATCGGAAAGGCCTGATGATGTACGGCCAGATGACGGCCGGCTCATGGATTTATATCGGCACGCAAGGCATCGTGCAGGGCACGTATGAGACCTTCGTCGAGGCCGGGCGCCAGCATTATGGCGGCGATCTCAAGGGCAAATGGATCCTGACCGCCGGCCTCGGCGGCATGGGCGGCGCGCAACCGCTCGCCGCCGTCATGGCCGGCGCGTCCTGCCTCGCCATAGAATGCGATCCCGACCGCATCGATTTCCGGCTCCGCACCCGTTATCTCGACGAACGCGCCAATACACTCGACGAAGCGCTCGCCATGATCGGGCGCTGGACGAAGGCCGGCGAGGCGAAATCGGTCGGGCTGGTCGGCAACGCCGCCGAGATCGTGCCTGAGCTTCACCGGCGCGGTGTCAGGCCCGACATCCTCACCGACCAGACCTCGGCGCATGATCCGCTGAACGGCTACCTGCCGAAGGGCTGGTCGCTGGCGGAATGGCGCGAGAAACGGGAGAGCGATCCGAAGGCGGTGGAGAAGGCCGCGCGCCACTCCATGCGCGAGCATGTCGAGGCAATGGTCGCCTTCTGGAACGACGGTGTGCCGACGCTCGATTACGGCAACAATATCCGCCAGGTCGCGCGCGACGAGGGCTTCGAGAACGCCTTCGCCTTCCCGGGTTTCGTGCCGGCCTATATCCGCCCGCTCTTCTGCCGCGGCATCGGCCCGTTCCGCTGGGCGGCGCTGTCGGGGGATCCGGAGGACATCTTCCGCACCGACGCCAAGGTGAAGGAACTGACGCCCGGCAACACGCACCTGCACAATTGGCTGGATATGGCGAAGGAGCGCATCGCCTTCCAGGGCCTGCCGGCGCGCATCTGCTGGGTCGGCCTGGGCGACCGCCACCGGCTCGGCCTCGCCTTCAACGAGATGGTGGCGAAGGGCGAGTTGAAGGCGCCGGTCGTCATCGGCCGCGACCATCTCGATTCGGGCTCCGTCGCCTCGCCGAACCGCGAGACGGAAGCCATGAAAGACGGCTCCGACGCCGTTTCCGACTGGCCGCTGCTCAACGCGCTCCTCAACTGCGCCTCGGGCGCGACCTGGGTGTCGATCCATCATGGCGGCGGCGTCGGCATGGGCTTCTCGCAGCATGCCGGCATGGTCATCTGCTGCGACGGCACGCCCGAAGCGGCGAAGCGCATCGAACGCGTTTTGTGGAACGATCCGGCCACCGGCGTCATGCGCCACGCCGACGCCGGCTACGACATCGCCATCGAATGCGCCAAGGAGAAAGGGCTGAGGCTGCCGGGCATATTGGGGAATTGAACGGATTGCGGCGCCTTACTCAACATCGGGGACAATCGCGTCTGAAGAAAATACCCCCACTCCGTCCGCTTCGCGGCCACCTCTCCCCCACATGCGTGGGGTAGAGGAAGAAGCGAGCCTTGCGCACCGACTTCCTCTCCCCCCGTCGAGCGGGGGAGAGGTGGTCGGCGAAGCCGATCGGAGTGGGGGTCGAACTTCGAACGCTATCACCCTACCCAGAAGTGGGTCAGCGTTTATCGCTCACCCCATTCGAGGTGATGCCGCAGCATGGCGCGCAGTTCGGCCATAACGCCCTCCGCGTCGGGCCGGCCGCTGACCAGCAGACCCATGCGCAACAGTTGCGGCACGATCACCGCCAGATGCTCCGCCTGCTCCTTTGGGAGAGGCGGCACGGCCTCCTGGAACAGCGCCGCGATCTGCGCCCTGCGGCGCGCCCTGATGCCCAGGCGCCAGGAATATTCGCCGGAAAGGTCGATCAGCACGCCATAGGCGGGATAGCGGTGGGTGAAATCCGCCAATTCATCGAACAGCGCGTCGCCGACTTCCGCCGCCTTCTTGCCGCCGACGCGCTCCTTGAGCGCTTCGAGGCGGGCCGAAAGCGTTTCCGCCAGTTCCATGAGCATCGCCTCGGCGAGCGAATGCTTGGTCGGGAAAAAGAGGTAGAGCGAGCCGATCGAGGCCCCGGCACGCGCCGCGATCTCGGTCATTGTCGTCGCATCATAGCCTTTCTCGACGAAAAGCGCCGCCGCTGCCGCCTGAAGCGACGCGACACGCTCCCTGCCACGCCGGCGCTGCGGGGCGCGTGATTTTACCACCTGGGCTCTTGCGCTACCTGAGGGCATCCTCGTATATAATAGTTGAGTGTAGCCTCGACTATCCTCCCGTCGCTCAAGCTGCATATCCGGAGATCGCCGCAATGAGTCAAGACGCGCCGCAGCATTCCGCGGGCTATAAATGGGTCGTTCTGAGCAACACCACGCTCGGCATGCTGGCCGCCATGATGAACAGTTCCATCCTGCTCATCAGCCTGCCTGCCATTTTCCGCGGCATCCATCTTCAGCCTCTCGATCCCGGCAACATCAATTATTTGCTCTGGTCGATCATCGGTTACATGATCGCGACAGCGGTTCTGGTCGTCGCCTTCGGCCGGCTGGGCGACCAGTTTGGCCGCGCCCGCATGTACAATCTCGGCTTCGCCATCTTCACGGCGGCCTCGATCGCGCTCGCCTTGTTGCCCGGCCAGGGCGATTTCGCCGCCATCTACCTCATCGTCGTGCGCATGATCCAGGGCGTCGGCGGCGCGCTCATCATGGCGAATTCCACCGCGCTCCTGACCGACGCCTTTCCGCCCGACCAGCGCGGGCTGGCGCTCGGCATCAACGTCGTGGCGGCCATCGGCGGCCAGTTCATCGGCCTCCTGCTCGGCGGGCTGCTCGCCGACTATAATTGGCGGCTCGTCTTCTGGATCAACGTTCCCTTCGGCGTGATCGGCACGATCTGGGCCTATTGGCGGCTCAGCGAAATCCCAAACAGGCGCAAGCATCGCATCGACTGGCTCGGCAATATCAGTTTCGGCCTCGGGCTGGTCTTTATCCTCACCGCCATCACCTACGGCATCCAGCCCTATGGCGATCAGGTCATGGCCTGGACGAGCCCGAAGGTCATCACCCTCTTCCTGCTCGGCGTCCTCTCGCTCATCGCTTTCTATATCGTCGAGAGACGCGTCGAGCGGCCGATGCTCGATTTCCATCTCTTCGGCATTGCCCCTTTCGCCTATGGCAACATCGCCAATCTGACATCGTCTATCGCGCGCGGCGGGTTGCAGTTCATGCTGATCATTTGGCTGCAAGGTATCTGGCTGCCGTTGCATGGCTACGCCTTCGAGGAAACACCATTGTGGTCGGCGATCTTCATGCTGCCGTTGACGATCGGCTTTCTGCTGTCCGGCCCTATCGCGGGCTATTTCTCCGACAGGGTCGGCGGCGTTCCCTTCGCGGTTGGCGGCATGCTTTTCGGCGCGGCGAGCTTCATCGCGCTGATGCTTCTGCCGGCGGATTTCTCCTATCTCACCTTCGCGGCGCTGCTCTTCCTGAACGGCCTCGGTTCCGGTCTTTTCGTCGCGCCGAACAGTACGCAAATCATGAATTCCGTCCCGCCAAAGGAGCGCGGCCAGGCGTCGGGCATGCGGGCGACCACGACGAATGCGGGGCAGGTCCTGTCGATCGGTGTCTTCTTCAGCCTGATGCTCGCCGGCCTCGCCGCGACGCTGCCGCATTCCATGGAAGCGGGCCTTTTGGCACAGCACGTTCCGGCGGATGTTGCCGCGAAGCTCGCCAACATGCCGCCGGTCGCCAGCCTCTTCGCCGCCTTCCTCGGCTACAATCCGATGGGCGAACTGATCCCGCATTCGGTGTTGGCCAGCCTGCCGCCGCATAACGTCGCCGTGCTGACCGGCACTGAATTCTTCCCCGGCCTGATGGCGGCGCCGTTCAAGCACGGGCTGATCCTGGCCTTCACCTTCTCGGCTATCCTTTATCTCGTCGCCGCCTTCGCCTCATGGAAGGGCGGCTCGATCGTGGCGCGGGAGATCGAGGCGACAGAAATTCCCGTGGAAGCGGAACGCGCGGCGCAGTCGGCATAGGGATCACGCGCCGAAAGTTAAGGCGTGAAATCCTGGGGCCTCACTTATTGCGCGAAGGACCTTTCCGCTCCGCCGATGCCGCCCAGATGTTGATATCGGCCTCGCGCGCATAGCGGTCGATTTCCGCAAGTTCATCCTCGGTGAAATCGAGGTTCTTCAGGGCGCCG
>JBQCEL010000088.1:0-2004 GCA_051960255.1 Rhizobiaceae bacterium | reverse complement strand
TCCGGCTGGATGGCGATCGCCCCGATCCGCCTTTCCGACGCGGCGATCTCGTCCGCGCCGTCGAGGACGCGGAACATGGCTTCATAATGGCGCTCGTCGCCATGCTCCAGCCAGATCATTTCGCCGCGTTCCCGCGCCGCATTATCACCGAGAACGTGATGCGTGGAAGGCTCGATGCCGAGCGCGTAATTGCCCGCCTGAAAGTTCTGCCATTGGTAGAGGCAGGGCAGCTGATCCTTGCGGGTCGTCACCTCGAAGCCGAGCCCGATCCGATCGTTCATGACGGCGACGGGCGCCCTGCCCTGTTCATCCGCGCCAAGCTCATGCTGCCAGACCTGCTCGCGAAACCGCTTCCTCGGCGCGGGAATGATGCGATAGCCGACCTCCTGCGCGCGATAGGCTTCGGCATGGGCGGCCCAGACCGTGTCCCGGATCGGCGCGACATAGCGCGCGCCCTCGTCGAGCAGGGGGTAGCCGACATTCACATGATAGAAGAACATATGCGGCGTGCGGGCGAAGCCGTGATTGACGACGCGATCGAAGAGCCGCACCTCGCTGCCGCCGACCTCCGCCTCGATGCGGCGGTGAAGGTGGAGGTCCTCGCCGAAAACCGTCGCCTGCTGGACCATGCCTTCGGCCCATAGCGTACAGCGGTCGCCGTCCCAGCTTTCGCCATAGCCGGTCAGGCGCGCCGGGATGGTGCTGACGCGCCCATGCAGCGAATGACGCACCTTGTCCTTGCCGGGATAGGCGTAATTCTCCGCCGAAACCTCGGCCGGCCCCAGAATGTGATCGAGTCCGCAAGTCAGGAGCAGGCCGGAAAAGGAGCGCGCCCAGGACAGGCCCTCCTCCGCCTCATATTCATGCAGGGCGGGATGGCGAAAGCCGCTTGGCGAATGCCAGCCGATGGCCAGGCCGCGATAGTCGAAATCGGCGATGTCGAGCGCCCGATCGACCAGAACCGTGAAGCGCAGGCCGGTGCCGGTACGGAATTCCAGCATGCGGATTCCGCGCTCGACGCCGTCGGCAAGCGTCATCAGCCGCACGCCGGCGAATTGCGACAGCGCGCCGGCGCGTTCGGCGAGTTGCCTGCGGGTCAGGGTCTGGCCGTAAAGCTTCACCATCTCAGTAGGACGCTCCTCGGCATCGGCTGCCTGCTCCTCTTGGAGCACTCCCCGTTTTCACTGAATCGGAGAAGCGCTCACTCTCTTTGTTTCACGCAATTCCGGACGCAAAACCGCTTCACACGTTTGGTGGAATTGCTTTAGAGCCCGTTCTCGCGGAACTTGCCGTCGAGGAATTTCTTGGCGCGCGGAACGTCGTCTTCGGAAAGATGCTCGATGATGACCGGGATGTTCGGGTGCTTTTCCGACAGGCGCCGCAGATAAAGATCGTAGTTCAGCGAGCCGAGGCCCGGCGCCGGCAGTTCGATCTCGCCGACGCCGCGGAAGGTGTGGCTTTCGGACGCCGTCTCGTCGCCGATGTCGGCGTGCTTCTCGGACTTGTCGTCGCCCGAGCGCTTCACGTCCTTGGCATGAGCGATCTTGATCTTGTCGGCAAGCGTATCGAAGACCTGGTTCAGAATCTGGTCCATCCTGTCGATGTTGTGGGTCTCGAAATAGTTGGTCGGGTCCATCAGGAGGCCGAGGCCGGGATGGTCCACCTGCGCGAACATCCTGACCGTCTCCTCGACCGAGCCGACGACATTGTTGACATAGGTCTCGAGCAGGAACACCGCGCCATGGTCATAGGCGGTCTGGGCAAGGTCGGCGATGACCTTGCGGCACTCCTCGAAGCCTTCCTCGGTCTTGTTCTTCGGATCGTGCACCCAGTCGGATTCGGTATTGTAGGTGCCGGTCTCGGAAATCACATAGGGCGTGCCGAAATGGCGGGCGTTGCGGATGATCTCCTTGAGATAGCCGACGCGGCGCTCGCGCTCGCCCCGGTCGGGGTGGATGATGTTGGTATAGCCGGAGACGCAGCAGATCGGCAGATGGTGGTCGC
>JBQCEL010000087.1:0-28206 GCA_051960255.1 Rhizobiaceae bacterium | reverse complement strand
GGAACGGAACTCGAGGTCGAGATCTTCGGCGAGAGGTTCAAGGCGATTGTTCAGCCCGAACAAGCCGTATGGGACCCGGCCAATGAGCGATTGAGGGGTTGATGGACATTTCACCTGTTTTCGGGCCACCTGTTTTCGGGCCGCCGGTTTTCGGGCGCGGCTTCGGCACCTTCCTGTTCGACATGGATGGCACGATCATCAATTCCATCGCCGCGGCGGAGCGCGTCTGGGGCGCATGGGCGCTCCGGCACAAGCTCGACGTCCCGGCCTTCCTGAAGACCATCCACGGCGTCCGCGCAGCCGAAACCATCGCGAAACTCAATCTTCCCGGCATTGATCCTAAAGCCGAGGCGGCGAGCGTGCTGGCAGCGGAAATCGACGACCTCGCCGGTATCGTTCCCATTGCCGGCGCCGCCGCCTTCCTTGCTTCGCTGCCTGCCGATCGCTGGGCGATTGTGACATCCGCGCCACGGCGGCTCGCCGAGCGCCGGCTCGAAGCGGCTGGGCTGCCGTTCCCGCCAATGATGGTCTCGGGCGAGGAGGTGAAAAACGGCAAGCCTGCGCCTGACTGCTTCCTTCTCGGCGCGGAACGGCTGGGGCAGCCGATCGAGAATTGCCTGGTTTTCGAGGACGCGCCAGCCGGCATAGAGGCGGCGGAGGCGGCCGGCGCTTCCATCATGGTGGTGACGGCCACCCATCCCGAGCCGGTCGCGACGGTTCATCCCACGATCGCCAATTACGAATTTCTGAGCGCGCAACGTGGCGCGGATGGCGGTATCGCCCTCGCCTTCCGGACCAGCCGCTCGGAAAGGATTCCGTGAATGCCCGCGCCTTCCTCACGCATTTCCGGCATCTCCCCCTCCGGCAAGGATGGCTGGGAGGTGCATTTCGCCGCCTATAAGCGGAAAATTGCCGGCGAAGACATCATGATGCTCTCGGTCGGCGATCACGATTTCCCAACACCGTCGGAAACGGTCGAAGCTTGCATCAAAGCGCTGCGAGACGGCTATCATCATTATACGCCGCTCCCCGGCCTGCCGCGGCTGCGCGAGGCGATGGCCCGCATATCGACCGAAAGCACCGGTGTCGAAACAACCGCTTCCGAAGTCCTTGCCGCATCCGGAGGGCAGTCGGCGCTGTTCGCGGCTGCTCATGGCGTGCTCGATCCGGGCGATCATGCCATCGTCGTCGCTCCCTACTACGCGACCTATCCTGGCACCTTCCGTTCAGCCGGCGCCGGTTTCACCGTTCTGGAGGCACGCGCCGAAGACGGTTTCGAGCCACGTGCGGAAGCGCTTGAAGCGGCGGTGCGCCCGAACACCAAAGCGGTTCTGATCAACACGCCGAACAATCCGACGGGCGCGGTCTATTCGCGCGAGACGCTGGAAGGGATCGCTGAAGTTTGCCGAAAGCACGATCTCTGGCTTCTCTCCGACGAGGTCTATTGGACGCATTGCGGCGCGGATGGCGGGCGCAAACACCTCTCCCCGCGCGGTCTTGCCGGCATGAAGGAGCGGACGCTCGTCATCAATTCGTTGTCGAAGAGCCACGGCATGACAGGGTGGCGCATCGGCTGGCTGACGGGACCGAAGGATTTCATCCGGACATTGATCAATCTCAATCTCGTCTCGACCTACGGGCTCAACGATTTCGTCAGCCATGCCGCGATCGCAGCGATGGAAAACAGATATGGCGTGGAGCAGATCGCCGGCCTTTATAGCGCCCGCCGCGCCGCCTTCCTCGCTGAAATGCGCTGCTTCAACGAGGTCGTGGTGCGGGGGTCCGAAGGCGGCATGTACGTCATGCTCGACATCCGCGCCGTCGATCCCGATTGCGAACGCTTCGCCTGGCGGTTCCTCCATGCGGAAAAGGTCGCGGTCATGCCGGGCGCGAGCTTCGGCGAGGCGGCCGCCGGGCATCTCCGGATCAGCCTCTGCCAGCCGGAAGACAAGCTCAGGGAAGCAGCGGCAAGACTGCGCCGCTTCATCGCCACCTACCCCGCGGAGACAAACGCATGACCCCTCTTCCCTCGAAAGCGCGCGTGGTGATCATCGGCGGCGGCGTCTCCGGCTGTTCGCTCGCCTATCATCTGACCAAGCTCGGCTGGACCGATGTCGTGCTCCTGGAGCGCAAACAGCTGACCTGCGGCACGACCTGGCACGCGGCCGGCCTTGTCGGACAGTTGCGCGGCTCGAAGAACATGACCCGGCTGGCAAAATATTCCGCCGACCTCTACGTCAAGCTCGAAGAGGAAACCGGGATTGCAACCGGGATGCGGCAGGTCGGCTCGGTCAGCGTCGCCTTGACCGACGAACGGAAGCACGAACTCTACCGTCAGGCTTCGCTGGCGCGCGCTTTCGACGTCGATGTGCGGGAGATCTCGCCCGCCGAGGCGAAGGAGATGTATCCGCATCTCAACATAGACGGCGTTGTCGGCGCCGTGCATCTGCCGCTCGACGGCCAGTGCGATCCGGCCAATATCGCCATGGCGCTGGCAAAAGGCGGGAGACAGCGCGGCGCGAAGATCATCGAAGGCGTAAAGGTGACGGACGTCCTGACGCGTGACTGCCGCGTCACCGGCGTTAGCTGGGAAATGGGCGAGGAACGCGGCACGATCGAAACAGATATGGTGGTCAATTGCGCCGGCATGTGGGGACGCACGCTCGCGGCGCAATCGGGCGTGACGGTGCCGCTTCACGCCTGCGAGCACTTCTATCTCATCACCGAGCCGATCCCCGGCCTCTCGCGCCTGCCGGTGCTGCGCGTCCCCGACGAATGCGCCTACTACAAGGAAGACGCCGGCAAGATGATGCTGGGCGCCTTCGAGCCGAAGGCCAAGCCATGGGGCATGAACGGCATCCCGGAAGAATTCTGCTTCGACCAGTTGCCGGAGGATTTCGCGCATTTCGAACCGATCCTCGAAATGGGCGTCAACCGCCTGCCGATGCTGGCGGAAGCCGGCATCCATACTTTCTTCTGCGGGCCGGAGAGTTTTACGCCCGACGACCGCTACTATCTCGGCGAAGCGCCGGAGCTTTCTGGCTATTGGGTCGCCGCCGGCTACAATTCGATCGGCATCGTTTCCTCCGGCGGGGCGGGCATGGCGCTGGCGCAATGGATGAATGATGGCGAACCGCCCTTCGACCTCTGGGAAGTCGATATCCGCCGGGCCGAACCGTTCCAGAAGAACCGGGCCTATCTCAAGGAGCGGGTCACGGAGACGCTCGGTCTGCTCTATGCCGACCACTTCCCCTATCGCCAGATGGCGACGGCGCGCGGCGTGCGACGCTCGCCTCTGCATGAGCATCTGAAGGCGCGCGGAGCGGTTTTCGGCGAGGTTTCCGGCTGGGAGCGCGCCAACTGGTTCGTCAAGGAAGGGCAGGAACGCGAATATCGCTACACTTGGAAACGGCAGAACTGGTTCGAGAACAGCCGCGAGGAACACCTTGCCGTCCGGAACGGCGTCGGCCTTTTCGACATGACCTCGTTCGGCAAGATCAGGGTCGAAGGGCGGGACGCGCTTGCCTTCCTGCAGCGCCTTTGCGGCAACGATCTCGATGTGCCGGCCGGCCGCATCGTCTATACGCAAATGCTCAACGAGCGCGGCGGCATCGAGAGCGACATCACCGTCTCGCGGCTGTCGGAAACCGCGTTCCTCCTTATCGTTCCCGGCGCGACGCTGAGGCGCGATCTCGCCTGGCTGCGCAACCATCTCAAGGATGAGTTCGTCGTCATCACCGACATCAGCGCATCGGAAGCCGTGCTTTGCCTGATGGGGCCGCAGTCGCGCGAATTGTTGCGGAAGGTGAGCCCGAACGATTTCTCCAACGCGGCGCATCCTTTCGGCACATGGCGGGAGATCGAGATCGGCATGGGGCTGGCGCGGGCGCACCGCGTCACCTATGTCGGCGAACTCGGCTGGGAACTCTACGTCTCGACGGAACAGGCGGCCCATATCTTTGAGGCCGTCGAGGAAGCAGGACAGGATTTCGGACTCAAGCTTTGCGGGCTGCATGCGCTCGACAGCTGCCGCATCGAAAAGGCCTATCGCCATTTCGGCCATGACATCACCGATGAAGACCATGTGCTGGAAGCTGGCCTCGGCTTCGCGGTCAAGACCGGCAAGGGCAATTTCATCGGTCGCGACGCCGTGCTGCGCAAGAAGGATGCCGGCTTGACGCGCCGGCTCGTCCAGTTCCGCTTGGCCGATCCGCAGCCGCTTCTCTTCCACAATGAGGCAATCCTGCGCGACGGCAAGATCGTCGGTACGATCACATCCGGCAATTACGGCCATTTCCTCGGCGGCGCGATCGGGCTCGGCTATGTGCCGAGCGAGGGAGAGACAGAAGCCGACCTTCTCTCTTCCCGCTATGAAATCGAGATCGCCGGCGAACGCTTCCCGGCGGAAGCGTCGCTCAAGCCGTTCTACGATCCGAAGGCGGAACGGGTGAGGATATAGGCGGCTTATAAACCGCCCATCTACTGGCGCTCGCCGACTTTCACGGCCACATTGAATTCCCCGCTCGTTTTGAGCGGAATGGTATTTTCCTTCGTCTTGCGGCCATTGATCGCGATGTCGATCCCCGGGCCCTTTTTGCGTTCGACCTTGACGCGATAGGTCGCCTCGCCAAGCTTGAGCGTCGTCGAATAGCCGTCCCAATCGGACGGCAGCGCCGGATTCACGACAAGTCTGTCGGCCTCCAGGTGAATGCCGAGAATGCCCTCGACCGCGGCGCGATAAAGCCACCCTGCCGAACCCGTGTACCACGTCCATCCACCGCGGCCACCCTTATCCTCTCCCGAATAGATATCGGCAGCGACGACATAGGGCTCGACGCGATAGCGTTCCGCCGCCTCAGCGTCGAGCGCGTGATTGACGGGATTGAGCATGCTGAAGCAACGCCAAGCCTCGTCCGTGCGCCCCAGTTCCGCGAGCGCGATCACCAGCCACGTCGCGGCGTGGGTATATTGGCCGCCATTCTCGCGCACGCCGGGCGGATAGGCTTTGATATAGCCCGGGTCCTTCTCGGTCTTGTCGAAGGGCGGCGTGAAGAGCTTGACGATGTCAAGCTCTTCATCGACCAGCATCTCTACGGCCGAATCCATCGCCTGGCACTGATGCTCGGGATCGGCTTTGCCGGAAAGAACGCTCCAGGACTGGCTGATCGAGTCGATCCGGCATTCATCCGACAGATGCGATCCGAGCGGCGTACCGTCGTCGTAAGAGCCGCGCCGATACCATCCGCCATCCCATGCCGAGCTTTCGAGCGCTGCGGCGAGCTTGGCGGCGTGCTGTTCCCAACGCTTGGCGCGGGTTTCGTCCTTCTGCGCACGGGCGACGGGAACGAAGTCTTCGAGCGTCTTCAGCAGGAACCAGCCGAGCCAGACGCTATCGCCTTTCCCGCCTGCGCCGACATGGTTCATGCCGTCGTTCCAGTCGCCGCCCAGCATCAGCGGCAACCCGCTCGAGGCTGTGCGCTTGATTGCCAAATCAAGGGCAAGCGCGCAATGCTCATAAACCGTCGCCGTACGCTCCGACACTTCCGGCGTGAAGAAGGAATCGTGCTGGCCTTCCTCCAACGGCTCTCCGTTCAGGAACGCCACTTTTTTCGTCAGGATCGCCTTGTCGCCCGTCGCCTTCAGATAGGACGCGGTCGCGTAGGCGAGCCAGACGACATCGTCGGAAATCGTCGTTCGGACGCCGGCGCCGGTCCTCGGCAGCCACCAGTGCTGCACGTCACCCTCCAGGAACTGCCGGCCCGCCGCGTTGACAATCTGCGCCTCGGCCAGCGACGGATCATGCGTCATCAGCGCAAGCGTGTCCTGCAGTTGGTCGCGGAAGCCGAAGGCGCCGCTTGCCTGGTAGAACGCGGAACGGGCGCGGATACGGCAGGCGAGCGCCTGGTAGGGCAGCCAGTTGTTGACCATCAAATCGAGCGCCTTGTCGGGCGTCTCCACCTGCAACGTCTCAAGGAAACCGTCCCAGTCGCGCGCATTTTCCGCCAGCCGGTCCTCGAAATCCCGCGCCGCATGCTTGCCGGCCAGCTTGACCGCTTCTTCGGCGGAGCCGGCGTCGCCGAGCAGGAACATCAGCGAGACTTCGCCGCCGGCCGGCACTTCGATGTCGCGGGCGAGCGCGGCGCAAGGATCGCGTCCGGCTTCGACCGTGCCGGAAAGCGCCGCGCCTTTCAGCGCCGTCTCCGGGCATTCGACCGTACCCTGGTGGCCGATGAATTCGAACCTGTCGGCAGTATAGGATTGCGGCCGCTCGTCGCTGGCGAGGAACGCTACCCGCTCGTCATAATCGAGACTATAGGGGTTCTTCGCCATCAGCGTCCCGCTGGCCTCATCGACGGACGGGATAATCGTCGGGGCGGTTTTCGCCCGCTCCGTACCAAGCACCCATTCGGCATAGGCATAGACGCGCAGCTTTGCTGTCATTGGCCGACCATTGCGGATGACAAGACGCGAAAGCTTCACCGGATCTTCCGGATCGACGATCTGGGTCAATTCGAGTTCGAGGCTGCCGCGCGTCGCCTTAAAGACGCTCGTCCCGTGGCCGTGCCTTGTCTCGTAATGCATGGTCTCGTCGCGCGCGACGCAGGCAAATGGCGAGAACAGCTTTCCATCCGATTCGTCGAACACATAGATCGCCTCGCCCGGGCGGTTCGTCACCGGGTCGTTCGACCACGGCGTCAACTGGAAATCGCGGCTGTTGCGGCTCCAGGTGAAGGAAGCGCCTTCCGCCGATGTGTGGAAACCGAAGGACGGATTGGCGATGACATTGATCCAGGGCTGCGGCGTGACGCTCGTCCCTTCCAGGCGCACGACATATTCGCGCCCGCCATCGGCAAAACCGCCGAAACCGTTCCAGAAGGCGAGATCGTCGCCCGTCGCCGTGTTGCAATCGGAGCGGTTCGACTTGACCGGCCGAAGGACAGCTTTCGAAGGAGGCGTTTCCGTCTCCGCCGCGATGCCCGACGTCGTCGTGGTCGGCAATTCAAGCCCGCGCAATTGCGCCTCGATCGCCTCGGCGCGCTCGATCTGATCGAAGATCTGGCCGTTCCGCGTATGGAGGACGATGCGCGCCACCGCGAGAAGCGTGCGATAGGATTTCTCGTCCATCAGATCGCGCCGGACGGCGAAAATATGCTGGCGCGGGCCGAGTTCCGAACCGCGCAATCGGCTGTTCTCGCAAAGGCGCTCGATCGCCTGCTGCAGGTCTTGAACATAAGAGGAGGCGCGCTCGTTGACGATGACGAAATCCGCCACCAGCCCTCTCGCCCTGAGATATTCCTGCATGCGCAGCACCTGCGCCACGATCTCGATATCGGCGATATCGTCGATGCGCAGCGCGAAAATCGGGAAATCGCCGGAAATGCTCATCGGCCAGAGTGAAGATTGCGAGCCGAGCCCCGAGGCGATGGCGTCGCTGGCGATGCGGGTCGAGCCGTCGGGATAGATCAGGTAGCGCGCGAGCTTCTGGACGTTACAGGCATCGGCAAGGTTGAGCCCGACATGATAGGCCTGAACCTGCGAACGCGTCCAGGAAAGCATCGCCTGCCGGGCGAAGCTTTCGGAATGATCGAGTTGGGTAACGGCGGCCTCCGCCTCGGCGCGGTCCGGCGCCACCACCGTCCAGAAAGTGAGCGTCACCTTCTTGTTGGCAGGCACTCTCACCCGCCGGCGCAGCGACATGATCGGATCGAGCACGAAACCGCTCGAGCCGGACAGTCGCGCTCCGGGATCGAAGGCGGCGGGATCGGAAATGTCGCGTCCCGCCCCCAGGAAAGCGCGGCGGTCCGTTTCAGCCTCGGTATGCCTCGGGCTTCCGGAACTGTCGATGACGAAATGCGCCAGCGTCAGGTCAGGTTCGGTCCTGTCGCGTTTGCGGCGCGTCGCGAAGATGACGCCGCCCTGATCGGCGATCTCCGTCTCGACGGACATCTTCGAGAATGCGGGATGCGCGTTGTCGCTCGCTTCCGGGGCGAGCACCAGTTCCGCATAGGAAGTGACTTCGATCTGCCGGTCATGCGGGCTGTCGTTGGAAATGGAAATGCGGCGGACTTCGCCGTTCCCTTCACAGACCAGCGTGCATTCGACCTCGCTCCTGATCACCCCGACGGTCTTGACGAAGGTCGCCTTGTCGTCAGCCAGCACCACCTGGATCGTCTCGCCCGGAGCCTGTTTCGGTTCGGCCGTCGCGGACCACCATTCCCCCGTTTCGACATCGCGCAGGAAAAGGAAATGCCCCATCCTGTCCTCGACTGGATCGGCATGCCAGCGGGTGATGGCGAGATCGTTGAAGCGGCTGTAACCCGTGCCGGTCGATGTCACCATGACCGAATAATGCCCGTTCGACATCAGATTGGTCGCCGGCAATGTGTGGAGCGGGTTGATGATGAGCCGCGTGTCGGGCGTCTCGGGAATAGCTCCGCCCTTGGTGCGTTCCGCCGCTTCCGTCTTCAGCGTCGCGACCGGGATGGCGCGCGGCGCTTTTTCCTGAAGCAGCAGTTCGGCCGCCTCGACCACCGGATCGCTGTGGAACCGGTCGCGCATGCGCCCTTCAAAGATGGCATTGGCGACGGCGACGATCGACATGCCCGAATGGTGCGCCATGTAGTTGTAGACCACTGCGTGGTCGGCGCCCTCGGGAACGCGCTCGGGCGTATAGTCGACGGCGTCGTGATAGCCATAGCGGCCAAGCGCGCCGGCGGCGTCAAGCCGCGCCATATTCTCCACCGCCTCATGCGGCGCGAACTGACAGGCCAGCATAGTCGCATAAGGAGCGATGACGGTGTTGAGCGCGAGCCCACGCTTCAGCCCGAGGCCCGGCACGCCGAAATTCGTGTATTGATAGTTCATGTCGCGGTCGCGCGCATTGAACGCAGCTTCCGAGATGCCCCACGGGATGCCCTTTTCCCGTCCATACTGGATCTGGCGCTTGACGATGAGATTGCTGGTCTGGTTGAGAAGGCCGCCCTGTGGTTCCTTCATGACGAGCGGCGGCATCAGATATTCGAACATCGAGCCCGACCAGGACATCAACGCGCCGCGGAAACCGATCTCCACGACGGGCCTGCCGAGATGGAACCAATGGTCGGTCGGGATGTCGCCCTTGGCGATCGCAAGCAGGCTGGCGAGCCGCGCTTCCGATGCCAGGAGATCGTAACAGGCTTCGTCGAGCTGGTGCTCGTTGGCCCGGTAGCCGATCGAGAAGAGCTTGCGGTCCTCGCGGAAAAGGAAGGAAAAGTCCATTCCCCAGGCAAGGCCGCGGCATCTTTCGGCGATGGAGGTCAGCCTTGTCCTGAACGTTTCGATCAACGCCTCGTCCGTATGGGCGTCATCGACATGGGCGTTACAGGTCTCCGCCAGCTTCTCGGCCCAGAGCGCCAGATCCTCGCTGATGGCCGAGCCGGTCTCCTGACGGAGCGCCGAGGCGAGCTTGCGGATCTCGCCGGCCATGACAGCCAGATTGATCGTTCGCACAGGCGCCAGTTCCGGTTCGCGCTTGATGGTTTCGATCGCCTTGCGGATGCCTTCCAGCCGGTCGCGGAGACGCTGTCGCAAAGGGCGTAGCTGGCGGCGGTCGTCCGGCAGAATTTTGAGCGTGTCTTCCAGGATGGTGACGCTGTCCAGGAGCCCGTCGAAATCACCTTCCAGATGGGCGGCCGGCGCTTCCGCCCATTCGCGGCACGCTCCGGCCACTGCAACCAGATGGCCGGCGAGATTGCCGCTGTCCACGGCCGAAATATATTTCGGCTGCAGCGGCTGCAGCGTCTTCGTATCGTACCAGTTGAAGAGATGACCGCGATAGTGCTCGAGCTTCTCCATGGTGGCGAGCGTCGCTTCGAGGCGGTCGAGCATACCTCCCATGCTGATCCAGCCGAAATCGCGCGCCGCGACCGTGGAAAGAAGATAAAGACCGATATTCGTCGTCGAGGTCCGCGGCGCCACGATCGGGACCGGCGTCTCCTGGAAATTGTCAGGAGGAAGCATGTTGTTTTCCGGATTGACGAAGGTCTCGAAATAGAGCCAGGTCCGCCGCGCAACGCTTCTCAGACGTTTGGTGTCCTCCTCCGAAACGAGGAGCCTGTCTTCCGTCTCCGCCGAACGGCTGATGATCCAGGCGAAGGCCGGCGAGCCGATCCAGAACAGCGCAAAGATGAAGGCGACGATGGCGCCGGTAGAATCCGCGGCAACGGGGATCGCGAGCCCGAAAAGCGCAATGATGATCGCGCCATACATCAGCTGATAATAGTCGCCGACGCTGGTGCGGCCGCTCCGGTGGGCCTGCAAGGCGGTGCGCCATTCGAGCAGATGTTCATGGCTGACGAACATCCGGTAAAGCGTGCGGACGATGGCGTCGCCCATCAGCCAAGCCTGGTGCGCGATTAGCACGATGCGGAGCGCCACCTGCGCGGTTCCGATGGCCACGTCGCGCCCGAAAGCATTGAGGTGCCCTCGCAACGTGACGTCCCCACGGTCGGGAAGGATGCCCGCGACGATATCGAATGTCGGCTGGACGAAGAGGATGAGGATCAGAAAAAGCTGCCATTCCGCGGCAAGCGCAAAGGGCAGCGTCGCCCAGGCGGCGATCGATGAGGCGATCCAGAAGATCGGCACCAACGACCGCCGTAGATTGTCGATCATCTTCCACCGCGACACGGCGGATATGCCGGAATTCGCCGACAGGATGGTCGGGAGAAGCTGCCAGTCGCCGCGCGCCCAGCGGTGGTGGCGCGAGGCGTCGACAGAATAGCGTGTCGGATAATCCTCGACCAGTTCCACATCGGTGACGAGCGCCGCGCGCGCCATCGCGCCTTCGAGGAGATCATGGCTGAGGATCGCGTTTTCCCTGATCCTGCCCGTCAGCGCGGTCTCCATCGCGTCGACGTGATACATGCCTTTCCCCGTGAAGGTGCCTTCGTGGAAGAGGTCCTGGTAGATATCCGAGACGGCAAAGACATAGGGATCGATCCCTCGATGGGCCGAGAAGACGCGCTGGAAGAAGGAGGCCTCGTCGCCGGTCGTCAGCGACGGCGTGACGCGCGGCTGGAGGATGCCATAACCCGATGTCACGCGATGCGACTTGGCGTCATAGTGCGGGCTGTTCAGCGGATGGCTCATCTTGCCGGCTAGCTTGCGTACGATGTCGCGGGTGGTTCGCGTGTCGGCGTCGAGCGTCATCACATAGACGACCTCTTCCGGCACCGGATTGTCCGGCGGCAGGAACGTCGTGTCGGAATCGCCGCGGAGGAGAAGATTGAGCTCGTGCAGCTTGCCGCGCTTGCGCTCCCATCCCATCCATCGCTTTTCGGCCTCGTTGTAGAGCCGGCGGCGATGCAGAAGGTGGAAGCGGACGCCGCCGCTGCGCGGATAGCGCTGGTTCAGTTCCGCAATTTTCTTGCGGGCATAGGAAAGAATCTCGATGTCGAACTCGACTTGCTCGACCGAGCTGTCGTGCCAATCCGAAAGCAGGGCGAAAAAGATCTCGTCGTCGGTATTGGCGAGGTAATGGACTTCGAGATTATGAACGCTTTCCTCCACTTCCTCGCGCGAGCCGATCAGGGTCGGCATCACCAGCAAGGTCCGCGCGTTCGTCGGCAGCCCCTCGCCATATTCATAACCGATCAAACGCGTCGGCTTGAGGAAGAACAGAGCGATCGTATTGAAGAGGCCGACGGCGCCCTCGCTGGCCGGCAGGGCCAAAAGGACCAGGAGCCCTGCAAGGCCCCAGTGGGAAAACCCGGCCTTGCCGAGCGCGATCGCCGCGAGCCAGAGCAGGACGCCGGTGAAGATCAGAATCGGGCCGACAATGGCGAGCCACCCGAACTTGCGATAGAAGCGACCGAAACGAAGTCCGAAACCGGCGCGATAACCCAACGCCCTTTCGAGTTCCTGCCGCCGCGGGCCGACCAGGAAGAAACCGATGTCGGTCTTGACGCGGTTTTCCGCCGCTTGGGCGGCAGGAGAACCGTCCTGTGACCGGGCCAGCGTCTGGGCTGGAATTGTCGGACCGCCGGCCGCCGCATCGGCCCGTTCGGCCAATTCGACCGCACGCTCCGCGACCTCGTGCTCCATTTTTTGTGAGCGCTTGGCCAAATCCTCGATTGCCCCGCGATACTGATCGCGGGAATGAAAGTCGAGATCAGCGAAGTTCGTGCGCCGGCGCAGCAGCGTATCAACCTGGCTGACGCTCTCGAACCAGACGGACCAGTCGATGTCATTGATTAGTCTGAGGCCACGGACGATATTGCCCATGGTCACGTTGCCGCTGGAAAGCGACTGGTGCTCGGCTATGATGAACTCTTCGGCATTCGTGCCGTTTCGTTCCAGTTCATTCTCGAGCCATTCCAGCGCCTTGTCGGCGTTTTGCGATCCGTCGCGCAATCTGTAGAGAAGTTGCGTGGCAAAGGTCGGATCGAATGCGTGACGGGTATAGCCGGAAAGAATCCGCTCCCTCGCAGCGTCATCCTCCGTCGCCAGCACTTGATCGGCAACGGCATTCGCGACCAGCCGCATCTGCCTCGAGCGGTTCACCCTCAGCGCGAGACGGCGCAGATTCTCCGTCAGCACGAAGCGCAGCATCGCCGGCAGCGCCCACAGCTCTCCGATACGGAGCGGCTTTTCGGACTGATAGCCTTCCACCACGGTGCGCAGCATCTCCGCCGAGACGGTGCTGTCGGTATGGGCGGCATATTCCCATGCGAGCGCCAGAACCCGCGGCACCGGACGTCCGGCGGCGGTCTTGATGGTCGGAAGCTCGCGATAGAAATGCGGCGGCAGGTTCTGCCGCACCTGCGCTATCGATTCCTCGATGAGATAGTGATTGTCGAGAAGCCATTGGGCGGCGGGCGTGATCGCCTCCCCGGCTGCCTGCGCATCGTTGGTGATGCGGTAAACCTCGATGATCTTCGCCGAATTGTCCTCATTGCGTTCGAGAAAATCGAACTTGCCAAGGGCGGGAGCCGCGGCCGCGCCCGGCCGCGCGAGCGACGCGCCGAGCTCACGCAGCGCCTCCTTGTGCAGGTAAGTGGAGCGGATCGGCGGTTCCGCCTCGGGGGGCAGCGATTGGGGTGTTTCGGTCAACCGGGTTGGGTTCGTCTGAATGTTCATTTCTCTAGAAAACCCGCTTAGCGAAGAAACGCGGGCCCCGCGCATCCCGACGACGATGCTGGGCGTGCCCCCGGGTGCTCCGTGGCGCCGCGCAGCAGCAAAAAAGTGAATTACCCCGCATGCTTATCCATTGTGTCCTTAACACGGCAGTCTTTGCCCGGCATTGGCAATAAAGAAAAAATGCCCGGCCGTTTCCAGGTCAAGAACAACCCCTGCCGGTAACGTTCCCCTACCGCTTACACCCCACCGGCCGGAATGCGCTCCTGGCGGAAGATGCACAGGAATTCCGGCTCTTGGCCAGCATATAGCATTGTTCCTTTACAGGCTAATGGCCTGCGGGGGTGCAGAGGGAAGAGCCGAAGCGATCGGAAACCGATCAAACTCTGTTACGATTGTTTCGACAATGTGAGCAGCACTGGAATCGGCATCTTCTCCACCTGCGCGCAGCTTTTCAGGCTGGAGTTCCCAAAACCATCTGGGTCTGCGTGACAATAACTGCGACCTTTCCGTCCGAACGGTAGATCGTGGTCTGCCAAACCATCGTGGTCCGCCCCTTGTGCAAGGGCACGCACACGGCGCGCACAACGTCGCCCATTGGAACGGGGCGAAGGAAGTTGGTTTTGCTTTCAAGCGTTGCGGTGCTCTGCCCATCGCGCAGGTTCAACGAGGCGCCCGTGCCGCCGAGATTGTCGGCCAGAGCCATGAGTGCGCCGCCATGCGCGGCGCCATTGCGATTGCCCAATTGTTCGGAAACTGCAAGTTCCGCCTCGATCCTCTCGGCGGAGGCCAATGTGATACGCAGGCCGAGAAAGCGGGCGAAGGGCGGTTGGCCTTCCATAACCCTATTGATCGTAGCCTCATCGTGCTCCGGCATAAACCCACTCCTTCCACCGCTATTCGCGGAAATTCAATAGCCGGTGAAGCGAGAAGCCCATAGCGCCATCCCGCGTGCAAGCGGGTGGCGACAGCGGCGGCGCGTCCGTGCTGCGCAATTCTCGCCACCAAACGCCGGGGCTTGCCGAACGGCTCTACCTTCTGATCATTTCGTGGAACTGATCGAGACGGCCGGGTACTTCCTTCGCGACGACAAGCGCAAGATTCTTCTTGTCGAACAGCTCGAACCACTCATCCCAACCAACCAGTTCGGGCGCTTCCGACATTGGCCTGTCGGCCATATTGTCCTCGTCCTCATAAGCGATCTGGCCGAAAAGGATGAGAAGTTCGGGATCGCTCCCTTCAGAGGTCGGTGGATTGCCGAACGCCGGCGCGCCCATCCTTGCCGCGGCCCAGGTGCGAATCTCGTCGTGGTCTGTAAGCGTTTTCGTTTCAGCCATCCGAAAGCCTCCATTTCCGGATGAACGCCCGGAAGATTTCGGAGTTCCCGGGGGCCGCGCTGTTCTCAGTGCGCGACGCTGGCCGGCTCTCCTATCCCGAGCGTCGCGCTGATATTCGGCCGCGCCTTCACTGCGTCGGCGATGGTATAATTCGCGAGAACGTCGAAGAAGGCGCCGAGCGCCTTGCGCAACGTCGCGTTGACGCCGCAGGAATCCACCAGCGGGCAATCGACGATTTCGCTCTCGAAGCATTCGGCCATGACGAAGTTCTCCTCCGTCACGCGCACCACGTCGAACAGCGATATCTCGTTTGCCGGTCTGGCGAGCTTCACCCCGCCATTACGCCCGCGAACGGTCTCAACGAGGCCGTTCTCCACCAGCGGCTGGAGGATCTTGAACAGAAACAGTTCCGAAACATTGTAGGCGGACGCGATCTCCGCCACGCGACTGAGCCGGCCCGTATTGGCGGCGCAATACATGAGAAGGCGAATGGCGTAATTGGTCTGCCGCGTAAGACGCATCGTGGCCGTCCTGAAGGCCCGCAACCATGAAGGGAGCAGCGCCTGATCTTTAGAATTGTTATAAGACGCGTTCTATAAAAGCTGAATTCGACTGTCTAGTTTTTATTTCCGAAACGGTTTCGCGAAGGCGTGCGCGGCATGTGGCCGTTCGCCGAAGAAAGCCCGTCAGAACGCGTGCGTCATAACCACATGCGGTAAAGTGCGAATCCATCCTTGCCCTCGCCCGCTTCCTCGATCACCGGACCTTTTACCACCGGTATGAACGTCCTTGCCTTGGGGCTGCTTTCAAAGAACACCGAAGTATCGGGCAAAGGCGCCAGGCGCCAATTCCCGTCGGCGGCGGGATTGATCGTCCCTTGGTCGATTATGTAATGCACGAGAACGTCGCGATTGGTATCTGGCGCAACGAAGACGGTCACGTCGTCATTGATTTCAGGGAAATTTCCACCGCCACCTGCACGGTAATTGTTGGTCGCGACGATGAATTTCCGATCGGGATCAATCGGCTCTCCATCGAAGCGCAGATCGACGATACGGCCGGCATTTTCGTCGAGAAGGTTGCCGGCCGCGTCATAGCGCGCCGGCTGGCTGACATCGATCGCATAAGTAACGCCGTCGACGACATCGAAATTGAAGGCCGGGAAGTGCGGGTTGATGAGCGGCTGGTCCTTCCCTCCGGGCCGGATACGATTGTAGATGCCGGCCGACATTTCGAGCCAGTTCTTGAGCTGTCTTCCGCTTACCTCCACGGCGCGGATCGTGTTCGGGTAGAGGTAAAGATCGGAGACATTCTTGATCGCGATATCGCCGGCCGCCACGTCGGTATAATAGTCCGGACCGCCTCGCCCGCCGACCTTGAACGGCGCCGTGGCGGAGAGCAGAGGCAAATCCGCCCATTTCGTTTTCTTCAACAGCGCCCGCATGTACCAGGCTTGTGCGTCGCTCACGATTTGTACCGACGGATCGTCGGCGATCAGGGAAAAATAGGAAAAGAGCGGCGCGAGGCTCCTCCCCACCGGTCGACGGACATATTCGAGCGTCGCCTCGTGGTCCGCTTTCAGCGCGGCGACGACGCGTCCGTCATCCACGACCAGCGGAACGATCTGCTCGTCCGTTCTCTTGTAGATCGGCAGCGCGTCTGATCGCGAAGAAACGATCCGCCATTTCTGCGCTTCCTTTTCCAGAACGAGATCGATCACGCCGACATGCGACCCCCAAAAGCCTGCCATAACGGCGGGCTTGCCCATAAGCGTGCCCTTTTCGGCATCCACGCCCGGGATGCCGGCGAAATCGGCGGTTCCCGGAAAAACAAGATGCTGGTGGCCGGTGAAGATCGCGTCGACGCCCTCCACGCCGGCGAGAAAGAGCGACGCATTTTCCATCATGGGCGCTTCCTGGCCGTCGATGCCGGAATGCGAGAGCGCGACCACGATGTCAGCGCCCGCCGCTTTCATCTCCGGCACCCATGCCTTCGCCGCCTCAAGGATATCGCGCGCCGCCACCTGCCCCGATAGGTTCTTCGAATCCCAGACCATGATCTGCGGTGGGACGAAACCGATGACCCCGACGCGCAGGAGATGCATCTCGCCGGCAGCATCGCGCACGGCCCTGTCAAGGATGACATAAGGTTCAAGATAGAGCTTATCGGCACGGGGATCGTCCGCAAGCTCGGCGCCCCGTATGAGGTTGGCGCAGACGAAGGGGAAGTCCGCTCCGGCCAACACCTTGTCCATGAAGGATAGGCCGTAGTTGAATTCATGGTTGCCGAGCGTGGAGCACTCATAGCCGAGAACGTTCATCCCCTTCATGATCGGATGGACGGATCCATTCTCCATGCCGCGTTCATAGGCGATGAAGTCGCCCATCGGCGTGCCCTGGAGAAGATCGCCATTGTCGAAAAGGATCGTATTTACCGCCTCCGCCCTCAGCGTCTCGATGAGAGAAGCCGTGCGCGAAAGGCCGATCGTGTCGTTGGGTCTGTCGGCATAATAGTCATAGGCGAGCAGATTAACGTGAATGTCAGTGGTCGCGAGCATCCTTAGATGGACATGCGGAGGAGCCGTATCCACCAGGGACTCGGGCTTGACCAGCAAGTCCGCCGCCTCGTCTGGCGCAGGCACGAGCCGCGATCTTACCCGCGCCAACCTACCTGTCATCCGTTCCCCCGGAAAGCAGACCGCAGCCATCTTTCTGATAACATAGATGTTCGGGCACTGATTGAATTTTCGCCACAATGCACGAAGCGGAAGTTTTATCAAATTGGTTCCACGCTTCCCGCGGCTCAGCCCAATGCGGGCTCGACGCCAAGAGCCGTCCGGTCAATGATCTCCCTCAACGCAAAGGAGGAATTGATCTTCGTCACATGCGGCATCGCGGAAAGCCATTGCCGGTGTATTCGCTCGTAATCTTCCAGATCCCTCGCGGCGATGCGCAGGATGTAGTCATATTCGCCGGACATAAGGTGACATGACAGCACGTTGGGGCATCGCCGCACCGCCGCCTCGAATTCCGTCAGCGATTTCTCGAATTGCCCGGACAGCGAAATATGGACGATCACCGTCATGGCATGCGCGAGCGCCTCGTTGGAAAGCCGGGCGTGATAGCCCTGGATGACGCCTGTTCTTTCCAGGATGTCGAGGCGCCGGGAACAAGCGGATTGCGACAGGCCGACCCGTTCCGCCAGGGAGGCATTCGAAATTCGGCCGTCTCTTTGGAGCGTTTCCAGAATGGCGATATCGATCCTGTCGAGCGACAAAATGCGAATTTCCTTTCACAAGAGATATGAGCCAAGCAAAAAATATCGAAACTTTGGCGCCACGACAACGATCTTCGCAAACACTTGCGAGAGGCGTTGATGTTCAATGGGGAAAATAAAAAAACGGGCTCGAGCGAGCCCCTGCGAGGAGATCCCCAATGCGTGTCGGTTGCCCGAAGGAAATCAAAAACCATGAATATCGCGTCGGGCTGACGCCCGGCGCCGCGCGTGAATATGTTGCGCATGGCCATGACGTGCTGGTCGAGACAGGCGCCGGGGCGGGGATCGGCGCGGATGATAGCGCCTATGCGGCGGCCGGCGCGAAGATCGCCAACACGCCGGAGGAGGTGTTCTCCAAATCCGACATGGTCGTCAAGGTCAAGGAGCCACAACCCAATGAGTGGGCGCAGCTTCGCGAGGGCCAGATTCTTTACACCTATCTCCATCTCGCCCCTGATCCGGAGCAGACCAAAGGCCTGCTGGCTTCCGGCGTCACGGCTGTGGCGTATGAGACAGTCACCGACAATCATGGCGGCCTGCCGCTTCTGGCGCCGATGTCCGAGGTCGCCGGCCGCCTCTCTATCCAGGCCGGCGCGACTGCCTTGCAGAAGCCGAATGGCGGCCGCGGCATCCTGCTCGGCGGCGTGCCCGGCGTACTCCCCGGCAAGGTCGTCGTCATCGGCGGCGGCGTCGTCGGCCTGCATGCCGCGAAAATGGCGGTCGGTCTTGGGGCCGACGTCACGATCCTCGACCGCTCCATCCCCCGCCTGCGCCAGCTCGACGACATCTTCAACGGCCGTGTGCATACCCGCTATTCGACAGTGGAGGCGCTGGAAGACGAATGTTTCTCCGCCGATATTGTCGTGGGCGCCGTCCTCATACCCGGCGCCGCTGCGCCGAAGCTCGTTACCCGTGAAATGCTGTCGGGCATGAAAAAGGGTTCGGTTCTGGTCGATGTCGCCATCGATCAGGGCGGCTGCTTCGAGACGTCGCATGCGACCACCCATGCCGAACCGACCTATGTGGTCGATGGCGTGATCCATTATTGCGTCGCCAATATGCCGGGCGCCGTGCCGGTGACTTCCGCGCACGCCCTCAACAATGCGACGCTGCATTATGGCCTGCAGCTTGCCGACAAGGGGCTGAAGGCGATTGTTGACGACACCCATCTGAGGAATGGCCTGAACGTCCACAGAGGCAAAATCACCAATCGCGCCGTCGCCGAATCGCTTGGTTACGAGATGGCCGAGGCCAAGACGGTGCTCGCGGCCTGAAGCAATTACAGAAAGCAACTCCCGGCTTCGTCGGGTGTTGCCCGCACAAGCATTGAGGTGATTTCCGCCGGGAAAGGAAATCACTACGGAACTTCGACGGTCCTCCTCCCTCGCCCGCCATCCACAATGGCGGGCGCTTTGTTTTGGGGCTCGTCGCGAAATGGAACTCAATAAAAAAGCGGGGCCTGAACCCCGCTTCCTCACGCCGAGAACGCGCCGCCGGTACATCCGCGGTCGACCACACTCGATCGGCATGCCTCTCATATAAGAACGGTGCGACAATATTGCGACAGTCGAGTAGGAACCTTCACTGCCGCAAAACGTTACCGTTTTCGGCTTGTGGGCCGGATCGCCCGATCCGGAAATCTCAAACGAGCGGGAAGCGCTCCCTTCATCGGCATTGCGCCCGCGGCGCCCGCAAGCGGAAGCTGGGCACTCAGAAACCGGCGTGGCTTCAAGTCTCCCAGCTTAAACTGGAAGGAGACAGCTATGAGTATGACACGTTCTGAAATAATGACGACGGAACACGTAGGCTATGGCGGCTTTATCGATGCGGCCGGCGGCATCGCGACAGTGGTGCTGGCCATCATCGGTCTGACGGGCCTACGAGCGACAATGCTGCTTTCCATTGTCACCATCATATTCGGAGCATCGCTTCTTATTCAGGGCGGAACGATGCTGTCGGAATACGCAAGGCTGATCTTTCCGGCCGGCGGATCGACGGCCAGCATGGAACACCAATTCGGCGGCGGCACCCTCTCCTCTGTCTTTATAGCCGGCGCCACGGGCGTCATTCTCGGCGTTCTTGCACTTCTCGGAATGTCTTCCGCGGTGCTGAGTTCCATAGCGGTCATCGCCTTTGGAGCGGCGCTCGTTTTGAGCAGCAATGCCGTTCTCAGCATGCATCAATTGCGAATGGCGTCCATGCGCAGCGCCGAACCGCAGACCTATACGGGCGGCGAGATGCTGGCCGCGGAAATGGCCTCCGGATCTGCCGGCATCCAGGCGCTGGCGGGGCTTGCCGCAATCGTACTCGGCATTCTCGCGATCATCGGCAGCGTCGGAAATCCTGTCGTGCTCAGCCTCGTGGCGCTGCTTGGCCTTGGCGGCACGCTGATCATGACTGGCACATCGCTGAGCGGCGTCGTTGCCGGCTTCATGCATCCGAACATCGAGATCAGACAGCCGTAAGCGATACGCAGCGAAAGAATGGGTCGAAGCCGGATCAACCCATTCCAAGACCCTCACGCTTGCCCGCCGCAATGCGCGGCGAGCGTGACGGCGTCTCCTAACGGATCATTTCCGCGCTCGCTCCGTTTGGTCGGAAACAGAGGAGAGCGGACATGAACACTGCAAATCTTCAGCTGGAAGGTCTCTATCTGGCGATTGCGTCCATCAATGACCTGCTCGTCGCAAAAGGCATGGTGGAAGCCGACGAACTTGATCTCGCCCTCCGTCGCGCGGAAGCGAACGCGACGGCGGAGGAACGGATGGAGGAAGAAATGTCGCCGGCAAACCGCGACGCGGTCTGTTTTCCGATCCGGCTGCTGCGGCTGGCGAACAATATGCGCTCGGATGAGGAGCCGCCATCCTTCTCAGAGCTCGCGCGGCTCGTGGCCGAAACGAAGGAACCCTACAACGACCAGAGATAGAGGCTCATAGCCACGGCTCGACCTCTTCCTCGGACCAGCCGACCGGCGCAAAGCCCATCTTCTGGTAAAGCCGGAGCGCCAGCGGGCTATCGAGGGTGTTGGTCTGGATGATCACCTTCGCCGGATTATGGGCCCAGGCGGCGAAGATCGCTTCGCTGAGGAAGAAGCGCGCCAAGCCCCTGCCCTGGAATTCCCGCGTCAGCCCGAAATACAGAATTTCGGCAATCGCCGGAAGATCGGCGAGGTTGAGTTCAAAAAAGCCGGCGGGCGCGCCATCGACATAAAGAACCGAAATCTCCGTCGAAGAAGCATGCAGCACTTCCCGCAACGCCGCGTCGCTTCCCGAGCGGCGAAGAGACCAGTGATGCGCCCGCCCGACCTGCTCGTAGAGATAGCGGTAGAAGCTGACGGGAATGTTCTTCGCCTGCATGAGGGCAATACGCTGTCCCATCGGCAACGCGATGCGCTGCGCCGGCAGGGCGTCCATCTCCAGATGCGTGACGCGCGCCTTGAGCGGCTTGGGCTTGCGAGCCACGATCAATTCTTGCCGTTTGCTGGCGGGCCGGTGACGATCGGCGTGTCGCTGCGCCCGCCCCATTCGGACCATGAGCCGTCATAAAGCATGTTGTCTTGATGCCCCAGGGTTTCGAGGGCGAGCGTGATGACCGCCGCCGTTATGCCGGAGCCGCAGGAAGTCACGACCGGCTTCGACAGATCGACGCCGGCTTCGGCGAATTTTTTCTTCAGAGCCTCCGGCGGCAAAAGCCTCCCGTTTTCCACCAGAGACGTGGCCGGAACGCTATGCGCGCCCGGCATATGGCCGCCGCGCATGCCTGGCCGCGGCTCGGGATCGACGGCTGTGAAGCGGCCCGCCGGACGGGCGTCCGCGATCTGCATCTCGCCGCCTTTCACGACGCGCATCATATCGTCGAAGGACGCGACACGAGAGGCGTCGAAGCGCGCGTCGAAAACGTTAGGCGCGATCTTCGTCGGCTCGGCCGTCACCGGCCTACCGGCTGCCTTCCAGGCGTCGGCGCCGCCTTCGAGGATGAAGACATTCTTCGCTCCCATGATGCGGAACATCCACCAGACGCGCGGCGCGGTGAAGGCGCCCGGCCCGTCATAAACGATAATCGTGTCATCGGCGGAAATGCCCATGGACCCGGCGAAACGGGCGAAGATATCGGGAGACGGCAGCGTATGGACGAGCTTCGAGTCTGGATCCACCACTTGCTCATGATCGAAAAAGACGGCGCCGGGAATATGGCCGGCCTCATATTCGGCGCGCGCATCCCGCTTCTGCGCCGGCAGATACCAGGAACCGTCAACGATCGACAGGCCGGGCTGCTCCAGCCTCTGCTGCAGCCAGTCGGCGGTGACGAAGAAGGGATTCGTGTCGGGCATCGGCCTATCCAATCCGGAATCTAGCGACAGCGTTTCCTATCACGGCCTCAGGCCGGAAGGGAACCGAACCGGATGCGGAAGCGCCGGTTCTCCCGGCCCTTTTTCTCGATCTTGCCGATGTGAATGTCGCCGACCTCGGCAGTCGATTTCACATGCGTCCCACCGCAGGGCTGGCTGTCGACAGCCTCGTTCTCGCCGATGCAGACGAGCCGGATACGGCCGGTGCCGATTGGAGGACGGACATTCTTTGACTTCACCAGGCCGGGATTGCCGGCAAGTTCTTCATCGGTGATCCAGCGCGTGAATACAGGATGGCTTGCCTTCACGAGGTCCATCACCCGTTCCGTCACCTCTTCCTTGGAGAAGGCCGCATCGGGAATATCGAAATCGACGCGCGATTCCTCCTCGCCCACGGCAGCGCCGGTGATCGGATAGGGACAGACTACAGTCAGCAGATGACAAGCGGTGTGCATGCGCATCAGTTTCAGTCGGCGCGGCCAATCGATCGTAAGAGACAGTTGCTCGCCCACCACCGGCTGGGCATGGCCGGATGCCGGCAAGTGGATGATCTCGTCCTTCGTCTCACCGGTGATCGTCGCCTCGATCGGGATTTGCGTCCCGTCCTCGCGGGTGAGATAGCCGGTATCCCCCGGCTGGCCGCCGGAGGTCGCATAGAAGATGGTGCGATCGAGCAGGATGCCGCCTCGATCGTTGACGGCGACGACGCAGCCCTTGTCCATCGCGCGATAGGCGTCGTCGCGGAAGATCGCCTCGGTGAGGATGGCCATCAGGCGACCTCTTCGTAAGGCACATCGATTTCCATCTTCTTCCTTTTCATCCATTCGGGAACTGGCAGGTTTTTCGTGCGCAGAAAAACCGGGTTGAAAAGCTTCGACTGGTAACGATTGCCGTAGTCGCACAGCATGGTCACGATCGTGTGGCCCGGACCAAGATCCTTCGCCAGCCGGATCGCGCCGGCGATATTGATGCCGGTCGAGCCGCCTAGGCAGAGCCCTTCCTCCTGCACCAGGTCAAAGACGATGGGCAGCGCTTCCGCATCGGGAATCTGATAGGCGAAATCGGGTTCGAATCCCTCCAGATTGGCGGTGATGCGGCCCTGTCCGATGCCTTCCGTGATCGAACTGCCCTCGGACTTGAGTTCGCCTGTCGTGTAATAGCTGTAGAGCGCCGCGCCCAGCGGATCGGCAAGGGCGATCTTGACGTCGCGGCTGTGGTTTCTCAAGCCTGCGGCGACGCCGGCGAGCGTGCCTCCAGTGCCCACGGCGGAAACGAAGCCATCTACCTTGCCGCCGGTCTGGCGCCAGATCTCCTCCGCCGTCGTCCCGATATGACCGTCGCGGTTGGCGACATTGTCGAACTGGTTTGCCCAGATGGCGCCGTTCGGCTCCGTTTTCGCAAGCTTTTCGGCGAGCCGCCCGGAAATCTTGATATAATTGTTGGCGTTTTTGTAAGGGACCGCCGGAACTTCGATCAGCTCGGCTCCCAGCAGTTTCAGAGCATCCTTTTTTTCCTGGCTTTGTGTCTCGGGGATCACGATGACGGTGCGATAGCCGAGCGCCTTCGCCACCAATGTCAGGCCGATACCGGTGTTGCCGGCCGTGCCTTCGACGATCAGCCCGCCGCGCCGCAGAAGGCCTTTCTTCTCGGCGTCGCGAATGATGAACAGGCCGGCGCGATCCTTCACCGACTGGCCCGGATTCATGAACTCGGCCTTGCCCAAAATAGTGCAGCCCGTCATCTCTGAAGCGCGCTTCAGACGGATCAGCGGCGTGTTGCCGATGACATCGATCACCGAACGTTCCATGGCAGTTCCTTCATACTTTTCCGGAAGAGCGTAGAAACGCCGGTGTCCGGTTTCAAGAACATATTTTCCTGAACCCAGCGTTCGATGGAAAGATTTTCTTCAGCCGGTCCGGTCCTCCGCGCCGCGAAATGCGGTGCGGAGGAACGGTCCCAGCTTACAAATTCAGGCGGCTTTCGCCGCGGCCTTCCGCCCGAAACGCCGGCCACGGAATTTTTTGCGCGGGGGTTTTGCCGTCCGTTCCGCCCTCTCTGCCTCGGCCGGGTGATGGCGATTGGGCGCAGGCTGGTCCTTCGCTGCTTCCCTGGGCGGCTTGCGCGACAAATTTTTCGGCCGGTGATGCGCGCTCCGGCTCTTGCCGTGCGGGTTTCGTCCGGCGTCAGCGCCGTGGGGCTCAGCCCGCGGCTCGCCCGGTTCCGGTTTCCGCGGTTCGGGATCCGGCTGGTCGAGATGCGAGGCAAGCACAGGCAGCCGCATGCGGATGATGCGCTCTACCTGGCGAAGCTTGTCCGTCTCCGACGGATCGCAAAGCGTCACCGCGACGCCATTCGCGCCGTTGCGGCCGGTGCGGCCGATCCGGTGCACATAGCTTTCGGCCTCGTCGGGCAGATCGTAATTGATGACATGGCTGATGCCGGGAACGTCGATGCCACGCGCCGCGATATCGGTCGCGACGAGAATGCGGATCGACCCCTCGCGGAAGCCGTTCAGCGCCCTTTGGCGGGCGTTCTGCGATTTGTTGCCATGGATCACGGCGGCGGCGAAGCCGTCGCGCTCCAAATTGCGGGTGACGATGTCGGCGCCATGCTTCGTGCGCGCGAAGACGATCACCTGCCCCATCTTTTCATCGGCAAGCATCCTCGCGAGCACCGGGCGCTTCTGACGCTTGCGCGCCATGACGACGCCCTGCTCGATCTCGTTGGCGGTCGTGCTCTGCGGCGCGATCTCGATACGCACCGGCTCCTTCATCAGGCTTTCGGCGAGCGCCGCGATCTCCGCGGGCATGGTGGCCGAGAACAGCGCCGTCTGGCGCTTCGGATGGGTCGCCTTGGCGAGACGCTTCACGTCGGGCAGGAAGCCCATGTCGAGCATGCGGTCCGCCTCGTCGAGAACCAGATAACGCGTCTCGGCCAGGCTCACATCGCCCTCGCGCACCAGATCAACCAGCCGGCCGGGTGTTGCGACAAGAATGTCGACGCCGAGCTTGATCTTCTTGACCTGGCTATTGCGCGAAACGCCGCCGAGAACCAGCGCGGTCGAGATATGCAGGCCTTTCGATACGGCGCGGATCATCTCCTCGATCTGGACCGCCAGTTCGCGCGTCGGCGCAAGGATCAGGGCGCGCGCGCTCTTCGGGCCGCGCTTCGAGCCGAGATTAACGATCTTCTGCAGGATTGGGAGCGAAAAGGCCGCGGTCTTTCCCGAACCCGTCTGGGCGATGCCCAATATGTCGTGGCCGGCGAGATGGGGCGGGATCGCCTGTTCCTGGATCGGCTTCGGGTCGGAAAGCCCCGATTGGGCGACAGCCTTCAACAAAGCACCCGACAAGCCGAGCGCGGCAAAACCGGGCAACTCCGCATGGGACTGCTTCTGCTCGACCGCGCTATTTTCTTTCTGATTCAATATTCTTCTCTTTCGGCGGCAAAGCCGCACAAGTTTTCGCGGCGGGGCGCAACCCGCCGGCATTTCTTTTTGGATAACGACAAGGCGGCGGGGGTGAGCCCCGCGCGGCTGCGCTGTCGCGCCCGCCGGCTACGCCGGAAGGCAGTTTCACCACTTGCCGTTTCACGGAAGGGGAAAGACGCAACCTTGTCCCACGAGGGAAAGCCGGAAGGGAACCGGCCCAAGCGCCTTAGGCGCCATATGGTCGTATTCGCGGGAAAGTGCAACCGAAATCCGTGTGCAGTGCAAAATAAAATGCCGGACAGCCCTTCTTGGGGCAGTTTCCGTCCCTTCTTCAGGAAGAGCCGATTTCCCCGGCCAATTCCGCAAGCGCTTCGATCGTGCGCCAGTTCCGCGCCGTTGCCGGCACGCCGCAGCCGCGCTCCATGCCGGCCGCGAATTTGGAGCGGCCGATCCCTTCCGGCGCATGGAGGTAAAGAACGCCCGGCCGCGCCTCGAATCGTTCAGGGCCGCCGGTTTTCTCGAGCAGCGCCGCGAGCCGCACCGCGTCGGGCGTCCCCTCGCAGATCGCGGCATGAACCTTGGTCGGGTCGGCCGCCGCTTCCCGCGTGTAGGGATTTGCGGAAATGAGCTTCTGCCAGTCCGCAGCCTCGCGGACCATCACCTTCGCTTCGAACCCGAAATGCTCGGCGAAAGCGGCCGCGATCTCCGCCGCCATCTTCTTCGCTGTTCCTTCGGCGCGAAAGACGACATTGCCGCTCTGCACATAGGATTTCACGGCCCAATGGCCGAGGCTCTCATGCATCGCGCGCAGCGCCGCCATTTTGACCGGGTTTTTGCCGCCGACATTGATGCCGCGGTAAAGCGCGATGAAGACACGGGCCTTCATGCCTTCGTTCCGACACGAACGGCAACTGGGTCAGTCGTCGCGATAGACCTTTTCGCGGCGCTCATGCCGTTCCTGCGCCTCGATGGAAAGCGTCGCGATCGGGCGCGCGTCGAGGCGCTTGAGCGCGATCGGCTCGCCGGTTTCCTCGCAATAGCCATAGGTGCCATCGTCGAGCCGCTGCAGCGCCGCGTCGATCTTCGCGATCAGCTTGCGTTGGCGGTCGCGGGCTCTCAGTTCGATGGCGCGGTCGGTTTCGGAAGAGGCCCGATCGGCGAGATCGGGATGGTTGGCGTTTTCCTGCTGCAGGATCTCGAGTGTTTCGCGGGCTTCTCTGAGGATCTCGTGTTTCCAATGGATGAGCTTGGCTCTGAAGTACGATTTCTGCCGTTCGTTCATGAACGGCTCGTCTTCGGAGGGTACGTAATCGGCTTCAACGAGATCGTTCATCGACTCACCCCGCTAGGAACTAACCCGGCGCCTATATATTCGGCGACCACAAGCGGCACAAGATCAAAGGCCAGCCGCCTCACGCAATTGTCAAACCATGCGAATCCCATTTTCGCGGCGTGCTCCTGAACACAATCGATGGCCGAATTTTGACGATCTCGCGAGGAGCTTTTCTTCCGCAATTATCCATGTGATCGTGTCGCTGAAGGCGTCTCCTTCCCAGACCCTCGGAAGGATCGGAATGGCACTGCTTTTTCTTCTCAGGCATGCAAAGGCGGGCTGGACCGAACCCGGGCGGAAGGACTTTCACCGCAGGCTCGATCGTGTCGGGAGAGAGGAAGCCCATATCGTTTCGGACGCGATGGAAACGCGTTATGATCGGCCGCACGCGGTGACATGCTCGACTGCGCACCGCGCCAGGGAGACCTGGTCGATCTTCGCCGACGCCTATTCCTGCAAGCCGGAAAGCGCGGAATTCTCGGCTTATCTTTATGGCGGCGACGCGCGGGCCTATGTCTCGGCCATCGAAGAACAACCGCCGGGAACGCGATCGCTTCTTCTCGTCGGCCATAACCCCATGATTGAGGATGTCGCTCATCTCCTGATCTCGGACGGCGATGGAAATGCCCTCGCCGCGCTTAAATCCGGCTTTCCGACCTGCGGGCTCGCCGTCCTGTCCCTCGGTTGCGAATTCCAAGCCGTAAAGCCGCGATCCGCCTATCTCGAAGCATTTCTGACGCCGGCCGGATTGTAGACACATTTCAAATTCGGCTTTCCTCTCCTATATCGGAGGTCCGTTTCGACTAAAGCATAATCCCTTCAGACGAAGAGATAAGGCCGGTACTTGGCTCCGCTCACAAGCTTCACCGATGAGGCGTTGATCGCCCTCGATACGCTGTCGGATCGCGTTTCCGGCCTGGTTTCGCCGTCCGTACGGCTGGGCGTGACCGGCCTTTCGCGCGCCGGCAAAACGGTCTTCATCTCGGCCTTCGTTCACAACCTCGTCCATGGCGGGCGCCTGCCGCTCTTCAGGGCGCAGAAGACCGGCCGGATCGCACGCGCTTATCTGGAGCATCAGCCGGACGATGCCGTTCCGCGTTTCCAGTATGAGGATCACGTCTCCGCCCTGGTGGAGGAACGCATCTGGCCGGACTCGACCAGGGCGATTTCCGAGTTGCGCCTGACGATCGACTACGAATCCGCCTCCGGCTGGGGGCGGTTCTTCTCGCGCGGCAAGCTTTCCGTCGATATCGTCGATTATCCCGGCGAATGGCTGCTCGACCTGCCGCTGCTCGGCAAGGATTTTCGCGCCTTCTCGGCCGATGCGTTCGAACTCGCCGAATTGCCGGTGCGCGCGGATGTTTCG
>JBQCEL010000086.1:0-3248 GCA_051960255.1 Rhizobiaceae bacterium | reverse complement strand
CTCGAAACGGATATCAGAAAGCTGAAGCGGAAGGGCTTGCGCCCGCTCCTCCTCGCGACGATCGCCTTCCTGTTCGTCTCGAGTTTCAGCCTGACCCTGGTGGAACTGTTCGCGTAAGGTGAATCGCTTATTGCAAAACGGGTCTGCTGCGAACGATTGTCCGGCTGCTCACTTCCGGACTTTTGACATTTGTCGCCATTCCGGCTCAAAAGCGCGAAACGGGGCATTCGAATGTCAAAAATCCTTGCGCTGCTGCTTGTCGCGATGATGGGTCTTCATGTCGTCAAGCCGCTCGGGCTCCCGGGCCTGCGCGACCGGCGCGATTTCTGGAAGATCGCGCTTTTCGGCCTGGTCGCGTTTACGCTCGTCGTGCTCATCAGCCATGGCCGATGAGCACATATTGGGAGGGGGCGAAAGCCGATTACGCGGCCTTTTCCAGCGCCTCTTTCCATTCGCCGCGGGCGGCAAGGCCGTTCATCTTCGCCCGGTGCGCGAAGGCGCGCTGGCCCGCCGCGACATTCTCCTTCTTGCCCGACCATGCCTTTTGCGGCGCGGCCTGAAGCGCGCGTCCATAGGAGAAAGTGAGCTTCCACGGGTGCGGGCCGATCGCATTGATGGCGTTGAGGTTGGCCGTGGCTTCCTCGTCCGACTGGCCGCCCGAGAGGAAGGCGATGCCGCCGATTGCCGCCGGGACTGTCTCGCGGAAGCAGCGGATTGTCTTCTCGGCCACCTCCTCGGGGCTGTTTTGCTTTCCGGACTTCTTGCCGGCGATCACCATATTCGGCTTCAGGATAGAGCCTTCGAGCACGATGCGGGCGGCATAGAGCTCCTCATAAAGCTTCATCAGAACGGCTTTAGTCACTTCAAAGCAGGTATCGATGTCGTGATCGCCATCCATCATCACTTCCGGCTCGACGATCGGCACGATCTTCGCTTCCTGGGCGAGGGCGGCGTAACGCGCCAGCGCATGGCAATTGGCGGCGATGGCCGAGGCGGTCGGGAGACCCGGCGCGATGTCGATCACCGCGCGCCATTTCGCAAAGCGCGCGCCAAGGCCATAATAGTCAGCGAAGCGTTCGCGCAGGCCGTCAAGGCCTTCCGTAACGGTCTCGCCGGGGAAGCCAGCCAAGGGTTTTGCCCCCTTGTCCACCTTGATGCCGGGAATGGCGCCGGCCGCCCGGATCAGTTCGACGAGCGGCGTGCCGTCCGCGGCCTTCTGGCGGATTGTCTCGTCATAGAGGATCACGCCGGAGATGTGGTTCCGCATCGCATCGGTGGCGCGGAAGAGCATCTCGCGATAGTCGCGGCGGCTGGTTTCGGTCGATTCCACGCCGATGGCGTCGAACCTCTTCTTGATCGTGCCGCTGCTTTCGTCAGCGGCAAGCAGCCCCTTGCCGTCGGCGACCATGGCAGCCGCTATATCTTCCAGACGTTCGCTCATTCCTGCCTCCTGAAAAATAGCTTTTTGCGCGGATAGCAGAACGGCGATGGCAACGGAATGGTTGCGCGCTACACGAATCGATTGAATAATCCGGACTGGGGAAAATGTTCTTTCATACCGTGTAATGGAGGGGACCGGCCTACCGCTTTTTGAGGACCTCCACCCCCGGAAGCGCCTTGCCTTCCATCCATTCCAGGAAGGCGCCGCCTGCCGTCGAGATATAGGTGAAATCGTCGGCGACGCCGGCGTGGTTCAACGCCGAGACCGTGTCGCCGCCGCCCGCGACCGAAACAAGCTTGCCGGCTTTCGTCCGTTCCGCCACGTGCTTGGCAACGGCAAGCGTGGCGCGGTCGAAAGGCTCGATCTCGAAAGCCCCAAGCGGGCCATTCCAGACGACAGTCGCCGCCCGGTCGATCCAGGCGTTGATCGCCTCGACGGTTTCAGGGCCCGCGTCGAGGATCATCTGGTCGCCGGGAACTTCGTTGACGCTGACCGTCTCGCTCGCGGCGCCCCCCTTGAATTCGCGCGCGACGACGGCGTCGGTCGGCAGGACGATAGCGCAGCCCGCTGTGGCCGCCTCCATCATGATCTGCTTGGCGGTGCTCGCGAGATCGTGCTCGCAGAGCGATTTCCCGACGTCGGTTCCACGCGCCGCCAGGAAGGTGTTCGCCATGCCGCCGCCGATCACCAGCGCATCGACCTTTTTGACGAGATTCATCAGAAGGTCGATCTTGGTCGAGACTTTCGCGCCGCCCACCAGCGCGACGACCGGCTTGGCGGGATTGCCAAGCCCCTTCTCGAGCGCTTCCAGCTCAGCCTGCATTGACCGGCCGGCATAGGCCGGCAGCAGATGCGCCAGCCCCTCGGTCGAGGCGTGGGCGCGATGCGCGGCGGAAAAGGCGTCGTTCACATAGAGATCGCCATTGGCGGCAAGCGCCCTGACGAAGGCGGGATCATTCTTCTCCTCGCCCTTGTGGAAGCGGGTGTTTTCAAGGAGAAGCACGTCGCCGTCCTTGAGACCCGAAACGGCCGCCTCGGCATCCTCGCCGATGCAATCGGCGGCGAAGCCGACCTTTTTTCCTAAAACATCCCCTACCGCCCCGGCGATGGGTTTCAGCGAGAGGGATGGGTCGGGGCCGTCCTTGGGTCGGCCGAAATGCGCCAGCAGAATAACTCTCCCGCCCTTGTCGGAAAGTTCGCGGATGGTCGGCACGACGCGCTCGATGCGCGTCGCGTCCGTCACCTTGCCGTCCTTCATCGGAACGTTCAGATCGACACGGACCAGCACGCGCTTTCCTTTCACATCGGCATCGTCGAGGGTGCGGAAAGCGGTCATGGCAGGTCTCCTTGGATCATGACGCTTCGGGCCGGATTGCCGGCGGATGCGTCTCCTCACGTCAATTCTCATCTCAGATTCGCCGGGGACAATAGAGCATCAGGCCCGGAAGAAAAGGCAAACCGTGCGACTCTATCGCTGCGCGAGACATGGCTGTTTTCCCGATGCAGCGGCAAGCCATGCGAAAGAGGCAATGGCCGCGACAAGAAGAATCGCGATTTACGTTGCGGAGAGTGACCTACGTACTATAGTCGCGCAAATGAGCGATATACGAACATGCTGCTGGTATCGGCAAGGCTTGGCAGGAAGGCTCGCTTCGTTCATAGAAAAGATGCACGATTGCCGGTCGGCGAGGGCTATCTTGGATAACGGAGGCAGTAGACCGTAGCAGATGCAGGTCGGAGAGGGGATACCATCTCCGGCAAATGGGGAACAACGAACCTTTGTGGTTCGAGCAATTATGGGAGGCTT
>JBQCEL010000085.1:0-13628 GCA_051960255.1 Rhizobiaceae bacterium | reverse complement strand
GCATCAGATATCGAAGAAAACCGTCTCGTTTTCTCCCTGGAGATGGATATCGAAATGATAGGTGCTGCCCTCGGCGCGCGCGATCAGCGTCGGAACGCGAACCTTGTGTTCGATCCGCTGCAGGATCGGGTCCTCTTCATTCGCTTCTTTCTCGTCGCCGAAATACATGCGCGTGTGAAGCCCGATATTGATGCCGCGCGCCACGATCCAGAAGGTGATATGCGGCGCCATCATCCGCCCGTCGCGGAAGGGAACACGGCCGGGTTTGACCGTCTCGAAGACAAATTCGCCTGTCTGCATGTCGGTCGGGCAGCGGCCCCAGCCGGTGAAATTCGGGTCGGCCGCGCCGCGCATTTCGGACGGGCTGTTGTAAAGCCCCGCGGCGTCCGCCTGCCAGATTTCCACCAACGCATCGCGGAGCGGCATGCCGGCGCCGTCGATCACGTGCCCCCGCACGCTGATGCGCTCGCCCCTGGTCCTGTCGTTGACCATGGTCCTGCCGATATCTTCGGGAAAGACATCCGCGATCTCGCAGAAATTCGGCACGCAACCAATATGGACATAGGGCCCGGCCGTCTGCGACGGCGTTTCCTTGAGGCGGTTGAGAGATTGGAGCATGCTATCTCCTGTACACTTCTCTTCGGTTTCCAAGATGGACGACCATGACTCTGAGAACCGTGTCATGGATTTCGCAAACGATTCTGTAATCGCCGACGCGGTAAGCCCAATACCGGTCTAGTGTTCCAACGAGTGCCTTTCCAAGGCTACGTGGATTGTCGCTTGGCGCGACGCGATCATCCATGAAGGTGACAATTCGCTTGGCTACCTGCCGATCCAGCTTCCGCAATTCCTTCTTGGCGGAATTGGAATACTCAATCGTCCAGGCCAAGCTCGCGCCTCACTTCAGCGGAGGAATAAACCCTTTCTTCGCCTCTCCGTATGCGCTCTGAAATCTCCACCGCGATGTAATAATCTTCCATATCCTCAAGATATCGCTCGGCCATCTCGCGCAGATAAAAAGCTTTCGTCCGTCCCGTTCGCTTTGCCAGCGCATCGAGCCGGGCTTCGATATCAGGTTCAAATCTTACGGAAGTCGGCATGAACGCCTCCTCTTCGAATACATGTATGCTATGTATTCAATCACCTGGAGCTTTGCCAATCAATTCCCCTCCCGGCGATTCTCGAAGAAGGTGGAGCGGCGGCCTCTCAGCACGATATCGAATTTATACGCGCGGGCGTCCATCGGGATCGTCGCTTCCATGTCGAGCACGGCGATCAGTTGCTCGACGGCCGCGCGATCGGAGATCGTGTTGACGATCGGGCATTTCCAGATCATCGGGTCGCCCTCGAAATACATTTGCGTGATCAGCCGCTGCGCGAAACCGTGCCCGAAGATTGAGAAATGGATGTGGGCCGGCCGCCAGTCGTTCGGGCCGTTGGGCCAGGGATAGGCGCCGGGGCGCACTGTGCGGAACGTGTAGAAGCCGTCCTCGTCCGTCAAGGTGCGCCCGCAGCCGCCGAAATTCGGGTCGAGCGCCGCCATATATCCTTCCTTCTTGTGGCGGTAGCGGCCGCCGGCATTGGCCTGCCAGAACTCGAGCAGCGCACCCGGAACAGCTTTGCCGCGCTCGTCGATCACGCGACCATAGACGATAATGCGCTCGCCGATGGCGCTCTCGCCGGACCTGGCGAAATTGTGGATCAGATCGTTGTCGAGTTCGCCGAGGATGGAATGGCCGAAGACGGGCCCGGTGATTTCGCTGATCGTGTTGTCGAGCGACAAAAGCGCCTTTTGCGGCGAGCGCAGGACCGAAGTCTTGTAGCCGGGGGCGAAAGCCGGCGGATGCCAGTTCCGGTCGCGCTGGAAGAAGGAGCCGGTTTCCGGCGTCTTGTTCGACATCATCGCATTTCCTCGCCTTGTCGGCATCCTGTGCTTTCCTGAGGCCACATCTTCGGCTCGTCAATAAGGCAGGCCGACATAGTTTTCGGCAAGCGCCGTCGATGCCGCGCGCGAATGGACGAGATAGTCAAGTTCGGCTTCCTGAATGCGCTGGCCGAACTCGCCCGTATTGGGAAAGCGGTGCAGCGCATTCGTCATCCACCACGAGAAGCGTTCGGCCTTCCAGACGCGCGCCAGCGCCCTGCGCGAATAATCGTCTATGCCGGCCTGTGACCCGCGATAAAATTCCGTGAGCGCATCGAAGAGATAGCGCACGTCGCTGACCGCGAGATTAAGTCCCTTGGCGCCGGCGGGCGGCACGATATGGGCTGCGTCTCCCACCAGAAAGAGACGGCCGAATCGCATCGGCTCGGCGACGAAGGACCTGATCGGCGCGATCGATTTCTCGAACGACGCGCCGGTGTGCAGGCGTTGCGCCACGTCCTCGGGCAAACGGCGTCGCAACTCGTCCCAGAACCGCTCGTCCGGCCAGTCCTCGATCCGGTCATCCAGCGGGCACTGCACATAATAGCGGCTGCGCGTGTGGGAGCGCATGGAGCAGAGCGCGAAACCGCGCCTGTGATTGACGTAGATCAACTCATTGTTGACCGGAGGGGAATCCACCAGAACTCCGAGCCAGCCGAAGGGATAGACCCGCTCGAATTGACGCAGCGCCTTTTGAGGCACGGATTTCCGGCTGACGCCGTGATAGCCGTCGCATCCGGCGATGAAGTCGCAGTCGATGCGATGCGTGACGCCATCCTTGCGATAAGTGACATTGGGCTTGGCGCCGTGGAAATCATGCGGTTCGACGCCCGCCGCTTCATAGACGGACGGAGCGTTCCCCTTTTCGCGCAAATCCATCAGATCGTGCGTTACTTCGGTTTGCCCGTAAACGGTGACGCGCTTGCCGCCCGTCAGGCCATGGAGATCGATCCGATGCAACCTGTTATCGAAGGCGATATTAACCCCATCATGGGGAAGGCCTTCGCGGTGCATCCGCGCGCCCGCCCCGGCTTCGTCCAGAAGCGAGACCGTCCCTTGTTCAAGCACGCCGGCCCGCACCCGGCCCATCACATGCTCCTTCGTCGCGCGTTCGAGAATGACATTGTCGATGCCCGCATTGGTCAGCAACCGGCCGAGCAGAAGACCCGACGGCCCCGAACCGATGATGGCGACTTGTGTACGCAACCGTTCCTCCCAACGATGCAAGGATCGGACCGGGCGCGGCTTGCAGCAATGGACAAATCCCGCAAAAGATTGGATTATCCAACCATATGGTTCAGGTCTGATGAGATGCAGAAGATTATCCCCACCTATCGGCTTTACCGGCAGGAAGTCGACGAAAGCGCCGACTTTTGGCTGCATTGCGAGGATCTGCCTTTCAGAAGCCGGCCGCATCGGTGGGAAATCGACCGCCACAGGCACGAGGTATTCTTTCAAATTCTCACCATCCAGAGTGGAGGTGGGGAAGTGCTCGGCGAGACTGATGTGCAGCAATTCTCCGCTCCTTGCGCGATCATCATTCCGACCGGCGTGGTGCATGGTTTCCGCTTCCAGCGGGAAAGCGACGGCACCGTCCTGACGATATTGGCGGATCGGCTCGAAGCCTTGGCCGCCACGGACCGCCGGCTTGCGGCCTTTTTTCGCATGGTTCGCATCGTTCCTCTGTTCGATTCCGACGCCGATGCCGCCGTGGCGCGGCGGTGTCTCGCCGAATTGAAGGCGGAACTCGATGGCCGTTCCGTCGGGCGCATGGCTCTGGTCGAGGCGCTCCTGTCGAAGGCGCTGGTTCATCTCGCGCGAGCGGGCAACAATGCCGCCGATGAGTTGCCGCCGGCCTCCGATCGTGATTCGTCGAGGATCGAGCGTCTTGTGGAGCTGGTGGACGCGCATTACCGCGAGCACAGGCCGGTCGGATTCTTTGCCGGGCGGCTCGGCCTTTCTCCCACGCATCTCAACCGCCTTGCACGTCTGCATTTCGGGAGCAGCATTCAAGCCCTGATCGACCGCAGGCTGGTTGCTGAGGCGCGCCGCGCGCTTGTCTTCACGATCGAACCCGCGGCCGCCGTCGCTCTCAGCCTTGGCTTTTCCGATCCCGCCTATTTCAATCGCTTTTTCCGCAAGAACACGGGCATGACGCCCGGCCGCTTTCGCGCATCGGCGCGACGGGCAATGGCAATATCTGGCGTTGGAAGCTAGCGCCCGATCCGGAAAAGTGGCACCGGTTTTCCGAAAGGATCATGTTAAAATAAAGAGATAAGAGCATGATGCGATTACCTGATCGCATCATGCTCTGATCGGTTCAAAGCGGCGCCTTTGTGACCTGCCCCCGGATTTCGCCGTCCTTATGCGCCGCCGTGTGGATGTTGATGTAGAATTTGCCGTCCAGAAGCTCCTTTGCCTGCTCCTCCGTCAGCGTCGCCGAACCGCTCGCAGGACTGGCAAGAGGCGCCTTGAAGGATATCACCGGAGCCGCATTCTCGCCCGGCCCGGCCGGACCGTGGAAATGCGCCGCCGTCGCCGGGCCGCTCAAACCGCCATAGGTCACCGTCCAGTCCAGCTGACGGGTGTTGGTATTATAGCTGATTTCGGCGGCGCCCTTCCCAGCCGTCTCCACGGGCGGAACCTGCTTCTGCCCATCGAGTGTTGCCGACAAGACGATCATCCGGGCGCAAGCGGGCGATACGGCAAGCACGGAAGCCGTGACTGCAAGCGAATAAAGAAATGACGAGCGCATTGGGGAAACTCCCTCTGCCGCAAATGCGGCTGCCTTCACCAAGGCAGATCCTCAACGCAAGCGCATCGTGCAGGTTTCGCCACCTCCCCAAAATGTGATGAAAAAGGGGCGGTCGCCCCGCCCCTTTCTCACCTGCAATTCTTTTGTCGGCCCAGCCGCTATTTCAGCGCTTTGTCGGTGATCTCATGCGTCCAGGCGCCTTCCGGCGCTTTCTTGACGACCTTCTGATCGACGACCATGGCGGCCGTGCGCTTGTAGGCATCGGTGTTCAGCACGCCATTGCCGACCAGTTTCGCCACCTCCTTGGCCATATATTTCTGGTGATCCTCGTCCTGGCCGCCATTGTCCATGACGAACTCTGCGGCTTCGTCGGGATGCGCGACGGCATATTGCCAGCCCTTCATCGACGCTCGCACGAAACGGACCATCTTGTCCCGGAAGGCGGCGTCCTTCAGCTTCGGCCCGAGTACGTAGAGCCCGTCTTCCAGCATGTCGTTGCCGAGCTTGGTGTAGTTGAACACCTTGAGGTCGGACGGCTTGAAGCCGGCGTCGAGCAACTGTCCATATTCGTTGTAGGTCATGACGTGGATGCAATCGGCCTGCTTCTGAACGAGCGGCTGCACGTCAAAACTCTGCTTCAGGACAGTGACGCCGTTCGGTCCGCCCTCTGTGGAGACGCCGAGCTTGTGCATCCAGGCGAAGAACGGATATTCGTTGCCGTAGAACCAGACGCCGATCGTATGGCCCTTGAAATCCGCCGGGCTCTTGATCGGGCCATTGGCGCGACAGGCCATTTCGAGACCGGCCTTGGCGTAGGGCTGGGCGATATTGACAAGCGGCACGCCCTTGTCGCGCGCTGCGAGAGCCGCAGCCATCCAGTCGACGATGACGTCGGCGCCGCCGCCGGCGATCACCTGCTCGGGCGCGATGTCAGGACCGCCCGGCTTGATGTCGACATCGAGACCTTCGGCCTTATAAAAGCCCTTCTCCTTTGCCGCGTAATAGCCGCCGAACTGACTCTGCGCGACCCATTTCAACTGCAGCGTCACCTTGTCCGCCGCCAATGCCGGCACGACCGACAAGGCCAGCGCTCCCGCCATGAGCGACATGGCAAGCCGTTTGAGTGTCATCCGTTTTTTCATTGTCATTCTCCCCTGAAGGCCGCCTATCCACCACGAATAGACGGATGCCAAAACGTCACCAGCCGTTCCACCAAAGCCACGACGCCGTAAAAGATGGACCCAACGATCGCCGCCACCGCGATTTCAGCCCACACCATGTCGATATTCATGCGGCCGACCTCCGTGGAGATGCGGAATCCCATCCCGACGATAGGCGTACCAAAAAACTCTGCAACGATCGCGCCGATCAGCGCAAGCGTGGAGTTGATCTTGAGAGCCGTGAAAATGAAAGGCGCCGCGGCGGGAAGGCGAAGCTTCACCAGCGTCTTCCAGTACCCCGCCGCATAGGTCCGCATCAGGTCGCGTTCCATATGGCCTGACGCGGCGAGCCCCGCGACCGTATTCACCAGCATGGGGAAGAAGGTCATGACGACCACGACGGCGGCCTTCGATTCCCAGCCGAAGCCGAACCACATCACCATAATGGGCGCGATGCCGATGATCGGCAGGGCCGATACGATATTGCCGACCGGCAGCAGCCCGCGCCTCAGGAAAGGCACCCGGTCGGCGACCACCGCCACGAGGAAGCCCGCGCCGCAGCCGATAAGATAGCCCGCGAGAACGGATTTGAAGACCGTCTGCTTCACATCGGCGGCGAGGGTCGGCAAGGAATGCACGAACCGCGCCGCAATCGCGCTTGGCGGCGGCAAGAGCACGAAGGGAACGCCTGCCCCCCGCGTGAAGGCTTCCCACAGGAGAAGGATCCAGAGGCCGAAGAGAAAGGGAATGATGAAGGAGAGCAGCCGTCGTCCGGCCACCGTCGCCGGGCGGATCGCCGACAGGATGGTGACGAGCCGCCACGCCAGGAGCCAGCCGGCAAATAGCAGCGCGAAAAAGGACAGCCTTGCCGCCCCTTCATTGCCGGCGATGCCGATGACAAGCATGAAGACGGGAATGTGGACGCCGAGAAACAAGAGAACCGAGCCGGCGATGGGCGGCATGTTGGTGAAGGTAAGCGCGATCGCGCCGAAAAGCAGGAGCAGGATAGCTGCTGTCTGGCCGCCCCTGAATGGCAAGGCCGTACCGGCAACAGCGAGCGGCAGCGTCGCGCAGGCGAAAAGGCAAAGCAGAAGCGCAAGGATCGATTGCCAGGACGGCCGCTTCATGCCTCGCGGCTCCCCATGCTGCGCTCGACGATCCGCCCCGCGACGCCCACCGCCACGACGAGGAGGACCGCCACGATCGAGCCGGCCACGAGCGCCGACCACATGTCGATCGTCTGGCTGTAATAGGAACCGGCAAGCAGCTTCGCCCCGATCCCCGCCACCGCGCCGGTCGGCAGTTCACCGACGATCGCGCCGACGAGGCTGGCGGCGACCGCTACCTTCATCGAGGTGAACAGGAACGGCACCGATGCCGGGACCCGCAGCTTCCAGAACGTCTGGGCCTTGGAGGCGTTATAGGTATGCATCAGGTCGAGATTGATGAGTTCGGGCGAACGCAGCCCCTTCACCATCCCGACCACAACCGGGAAGAAGGACAAATAGGCCGATATCAGCGCCTTCGGGATCAGCCCGGTGATGCCGATGGCGGCGAGAACGACGATGATCATTGGCGCGATCGCCAGGATCGGTATTGTTTGCGAGGCGATGATCCAGGGCATGAAGCTCTTGTCGAGCGCGACCACGTGCACGATGCCGATCGCGATAAGGATGCCGAGCACGGTGCCGAAGACGAAGCCTACCAGCGTCGAAGACAGCGTCACCCAGGAATTATAGACGAGGCTGCGCCGGCTGGTGACGCGCACCTCGAACGTGTTCTTGAAGAAATTCGACGCAATCTGGTGTGGAGCGGGCAAAACCGGCTTCCTCTGCGACCACGTGCCTTCGACGAAGGAGACGAGGTCCTGCTTGTGGTCGAGCCGCTCGTTCATGTCCATCTGGAACGGCGCATTGAGCAGGACCGCGAAGGCGTACCACGCGACCAGGATCACCAGGACGACGGCGCTTACGGGGAGGATCTTTTCGCGGAATGTGGGCATGTCAGAGCCAGCCTGATCCCCCTCCCCCTTGTGGGGAGGGGTTAGGGGTGGGGGTATCCGCTCTCGCGCCCATCAAGCCGAGTTCGCATAGAATCTCTTCTACACAGCCGTCGAACGAGTCTGCGATCTCGCCGGTGGTGAAGCGGAGCACCTTATACCCCTGCCCTACCAGCCACTCATCGCGCCTGCGGTCGCTTGCAACTCCTTCGGGCCGAAAATGGTGTTCCCCATCCACTTCCATGACAATGCGGTGTTCGTGGATCACGAAGTCCACCACATAATTCCCGATAGGCGCCTGCCTGCGAACGTGGATTCCGTACCAGCGGCGAAACTCGCGCAATTCACTCCAAAGCTTACGCTCGCCATCGGTCATAGTATGGCGAAGCTTGCGCGCTCTCCGGATTACCACCGGCTCAATGGCTGTCGCCATATGCTATACCCTCGCCCCTAACATCATTCCATAGCGGGGAGGACTATCACATTTGGAAATCGGCCGAGATTGGGGCGACGTCCTACCCCCACCCCCAACCCCTCCCCACAAGGGGGAGGGGGACGCTCGCACCGCAATTTCAACCAAGACCGCCAAGATTTGGCGCTCTGCAAGAATGCAGCATCGTGTCCCTCCCCCTTGTGGGGAGGGGTTGGGGGTGGGGGTCATTTCATATGCGATAACTTTCCCGCGAGGGCCGGGGGAAACTGCCGTGCCCTTCCCCTCAATCCTCATAGCTATGCCCCGTCCTCAACCCCTCGCGCACACGGTGGGCGATCTTCAGGAATTCGGCTGATTCGCGAATATCGAGCGGCCGTTCGGAAGGCAGCGTCGAGTGGATGACATCGGTCACGCGGCCAGGCCTTGGCGACATCACCACGATCTTCGTGGAGAGATAGACCGCCTCGGGGATGGAATGGGTGACGAAACAGATCGTCTTGTTGGTCCGCGCCCAAAGTTCCAGAAGCTGTTCGTTCAGATGATCACGCACGATCTCGTCAAGCGCGCCGAACGGCTCGTCCATCAAGAGAAGGTCGGCATCGAAGGAGAGCGCCCGCGCGATCGAAGCGCGCTGCTGCATGCCGCCCGACAACTGCCAGGGAAATTTCTTCTCGAAACCGGTCAGATTGACGAGATCGAGCGTCCGTCTCACCCGTTCGCGCTGCTCGGCTTGCGAATAGCCCATGATCTCGAGCGGCAGCCTGACATTCTGTTCGATTGTTCGCCATGGGAACAATCCCGCAGCCTGGAAGACATAGCCATAAGCGCGCGCTTCGCGGGCCTGCTCCGGCGTCATGCCGTTGACGCTGATCGAACCTTTCGTCGGCCTCTCCAGATCGGCGATGACGCGCAGAAAGGTGGTCTTGCCGCATCCCGACGGGCCGATGAAGGAAACGAATTCGCCCTTGTCGATCTCCAGATCGACGTCCGAAAGCGCGTTGACCGGACCATCGGCTGTCTCGAAGGTCAGGCAAAGCCCCTTGGAATGAACGACAGGGGCAGTGCTTGACACGCCCTCGGGGGACGGCGCACTTTTCATTGCCGCGGTTTCCGCTGCTGCGCTTTGGCTCATGCGACCGCGCTCCGCCATTCCTTTCGTCCTGCGGAGCAGGCGAACGGAAAAGCGACTTGGAGGGACAATGTCGTCATCATCGATTCCGGCCTGCAAGCTGGTCCGTGCCGAAGGGACGTTCGACGGCAAGCAGGGCTTCCGCTATTTCGAAGGCATCGCGAAAGAGACCGTCGGATCGAGCGGCATCTGCATGCATCTGCTGACCATTCCGCCCGGCGGACGCGCCAAGGCGCACAAGCACGAACATCACGAAACAGCGATTTATGTGCTGGAAGGTGAGGCGAAAATGTGGTTCGGCGAAAGGCTCGAACAGGTGATGACGACGAAGGCCGGAGACCTTGTCTATATCCCCGCCAATGTCCCTCACCTGCCAACAAACCCGACTGACAAGCCGGTCCGCGCCGTGATCGCCCGTACCGACCCGAACGAACAGGAAAGCGTTGTTCTGCTGCCGGAGCTCGATGCGCTGGTGCGGTAAAAATATCGCCGTCTATCGAGCTTTCGTCCGGCCCCTCGCCGGCGTTGCGCGCTCTTTTTATCAAATTCGCTCCTCTGCTCCCGCCGGAACTGCTGGTCTTGTTTTACACCCCGCTTGCCGGAATGCCCCCGCGCTCGACCTTGCGCGGCGCGGTGATCTCCTTCCATTTCGATAGCGCGCGGTTGACCGCCTGGAAAGGCTCGCGCGCGACGAATTCACCATGGCCGGGCTTGGCGTCGACCTTGCCGTCGTCGACCGCCATCTCGCCGCGCGTCAGCACGAACCGCGGCAGCCCTTCGACCTCCACGCCCTCGAAGACGTTGTAGTCGATGACGGACTGCTGCTCCTTGGCGCTGATCGTCTTCTTCTTCTTCGGATCCCACACGACGATATCGGCATCGGCGCCTTCGACGATGGCGCCCTTCTTCGGATACATGTTGAGGATCTTGGCGATATTGGTCGAGGTGACGGCGACGAATTCGTTCATCGTCAGCCGCCCGGTATTGACGCCCTTCGTCCAAAGCACCGGCATGCGATCCTCGAGGCCGCCCGTGCCGTTCGGGATTTTGGTGAAATTGCCGACGCCATAGCGCTTCTGCTCCGTGGTGAAGGCGCAATGGTCGGTCGCCACCACCTGCAGCGAGCCGGCCGCCAATCCTGCCCAGAGCGAATCCTGGTGCAGCTTGTTGCGGAAGGGCGGGCTCATGACGCGGCGCGCTGCGTGGTCCCAATCCTTGTTGAAATATTCGCTTTCGTCGAGTGTCAGATGCTGGATCAGCGGCTCGCCATAGACCCGCATGCCTTTCTGCCGCGCGCGCCGGATCGCCTCATGCGCCTGCTCGCAGGAGGTGTGCACGACATAAAGCGGCACGCCCGCCATGTCGGCGATCATGATGGCGCGGTTGGTCGCTTCCCCCTCGACCTCGGGCGGACGTGAATAGGCATGGCCTTCCGGCCCGTCATTGCCCTCGGCCAACAGCTTCTCCGATAGCGCCGCCACCACATCACCGTTTTCGGCATGGACGAGCGGCAGCGCGCCGAGCGCGGCGCAGCGCTGGAACGAGGCGTACATCTCGTCGTCATTGACCATCAGCGAGCCTTTGTAGGCCATGAAATGCTTGAAGGAGGTGATGCCGCGATCGACCACCTCGGCCATCTCGTTGAAGACCTGCTCGCTCCACCAGGTAATGGCCATGTGGAAGGAATAATCGCAGGAGGCCTTGGTCGATTTGTTGTCCCACATCTTGATCGCATCGAGCAGCGACTGGTTGGGTGACGGCAGACAGAAATCGACCACCATCGTCGTGCCGCCGGAAAGGGCCGCCCGCGTGCCGCTTTCGAAATCGTCGGTCGAATAAGTGCCCATGAAGGGCATTTCGAGATGGGTGTGCGGATCGATGCCGCCCGGCATGACATAGCAGCCGGTGGCATCCAGTTCATGGTCGGCGTGGAGATCGGGGCCGATGCCGACGATCTTGCCGTGCTTGATGAGCACATCAGCCTTCCAGATCCGGTCGGCGGTGACGATGGTGCCGTTTTTGATGACTTTGGTCATGAGCGATCCCCATTGCGGTGAGCAGTTTCAAGGTGCCAGTTCAACCGGCGGCAAGAGGTCGAAAAAGATCATCAGATAACGATCTATGTCCCGCATTTGCTCGATGGTCAGCCTCCCGATCGGCCCGCGCACCTTCGAACGGGGGAAAGTCTAATTTTCTCAATCTGGATCTGCGACCGCTGATGGAGGCCATTGGCGATATCCGGCTCAACTGTGACCCGCAGGTTCTTCGTGGGAATGACCTCCGATGTCAGAAAGCAGACAGTCACGCTGTCGATTTGACCAAGCAATCGATCGTTCTGGATAACGACGGCGGGACGAGGCTTGCCGTAATCGCCTTGAGCCGAAACGATCACCAATTCCCCGCGCAGCATCAGTCCAGATCATTCCATAGATCCCTGGCAAACGCATCCAGAACATCTGCCATGTGCTCGCGCTTGTCAGCCTCCCGAATCAAGCGGCAGTCCTCTTCTATCTGCTTCCAAAGCTCGTCGGACCACAGGTCCGGCAGCCACACTTCGACTGGCCGATAGCCCTTTGCCAGCAGTTCCTGCCTTTCCTCTTCCGTCAGTTCCTTCGGTCGGCCCATGGCGACCTCCTCTTGGCGAAAACGCCTATTATCTGCGCTTCCGCCTTCTCATTCAACGATCTCCGCCGTTTCCAGCACGGCGTGGAACAGCACATCGGCGCCGGCGCGCGCCCATTCCTGCGAAATCTCCTCCGCCTCGTTGTGCGACAGCCCATCGACGCAGGGGCACATGATCATCGTCGCGGGCGCGACCTTCGCCGCCCAGCAGGCATCGTGGCCGGCGCCCGAAATGATGTTCATATGCGAATAGCCGAGTTTCTCCGCCGCGCCGCGCACGCGTCCGACAAGCGTCGGGTCGAAGGTGACGGGATCGAAATGCCCGACCGCCTCGACCGAGCAGCCGACGCCGAGTTCCACCGCGATCCGTGCGGCTTCCTCCTCGATCGTCTCCCGCATGCCGTCGAGCTTGTCCTGGTCGGGCGACCGGATATCGACGGTGAAGACCACCTGCCCGGGAAGAACGTTGCGCGAATTGGGCGAGAAGCGCATCTGGCCGACGCCGCCGACCGCGCCCGGCTGGGCGTTCATCGCCACGGTCTGCACCATCTCCAGGATGCGCGCCATGGCGAGCCCGGCATTGACCCGCATGTTCATCGGCGTCGAGCCGGTATGCGCCTCCTTGCCCGTCAACGTGAATTCGAGCCACCACAGGCCCTGGCAATGGGTGACGACGCCGATCTGCTTGCCCTCGGCCTCGAGGATCGGTCCCTGCTCGATATGATATTCGAAATAGGCGTGCATCTTGCGCGCGCCGACCTCTTCGTCGCCGACCCAGCCGATGCGCTTCAGTTCATCGCCGAAGCTTTTTCCCTCGCCATCCCTACGCTGATAGGCATAGTCGAGGCCGATGGCGCCGGCAAAGACGCCGGATGCCAGCATGGCGGGAGCGAAACGCGCTCCCTCCTCGTTCGTCCAGTTGGTGACGACGATCGGATGCTTCGTCCTGATGCCGAGATCGTTGAGGGAGCGGATGACCTCCAGCCCCGAGAGCACGCCGAGCACGCCATCATATTTGCCGCCGGTCGGCTGGGTATCGAGATGCGAGCCGACATAGACCGGCAGCGCGTCGGGATCGGCGCCTTCGCGGCGGGCAAACATGGTGCCCATCCGGTCGACACCCATCGAGAGCCCCGCTTCGTCGCACCATTTCCGGAAAAGCTTGCGCCCCTCGGCGTCGGAATCGGTCAGAGTCTGGCGGTTATTGCCTCCAGCGATGCCGGGACCGATCTTCGCCATCTCCATGATCGAATCCCACAAACGATCGGAATTGATTCGGAGATTTTAGCCCGGAGATGCCATCAGGTCCTCTCTGAGTTTCCCTCCCCCTTGGGAGAGGGTGGCCGCGAAAGCGGCCGGGTGGGGTTGGAGGAGCCGTGCGCCGACGCCACCTTTTTCATACATCTGGTAGGGCCGAAAGTTCGTAACGTATGATGTGGTCGGTGAACGAGGCTAGCGCATATTAGACCACCCCACCCGGCCCCGTCGCCGCCCCCCCCCCCCCACGGGGCCGGCACCACCCCCCGGCCCCGCTGGCCCCCCCCGGCGCCAAAACCCCCAACCAATCCCCACCGGTGTGGGCCGCGCTGCCGGCGCTGGCGCACAA
>JBQCEL010000084.1:0-3912 GCA_051960255.1 Rhizobiaceae bacterium | reverse complement strand
GCGGCGTGCGCTTGTCTCTGATGGAAAAAGCCTTTAAGGCGACGCTGGTGGGGCCTGTAGCTCAATGGTTAGAGCCGGCGGCTCATAACCGCTTGGTTGGGGGTTCGAGTCCCTCCGGGCCCACCATGGTGCCATGTGTTCCGGTACAAAACGCCTATCTCTCAGGCCGCTCAATGTTCCTCAAGCAGTTGCGGACGGGCGTGTTCCCCTTGGCTCAGGCGATAGGTTCTGAGGTGGCTAAAACGGGGGCGAACTTCGATGTTCGTCAGCTGCCGTCTACCGACACCAATTCTCGATCGCGAGAGCTATGGCCTTGGTGCATGCGACGAGATCCTTGATCGAGACCTGCTCGTTGGGCTGATGCGATTGCGCCGGATCGCCGGGGCCGAAATTGACCGTGGGCGTATTCCCCAGACCGGTCGGCAAGCCGATGTCGCTGTGCGCGCCAAAGCCGGCAAGGGCGGGAGACAAGCCCGCCTCCGACACCGCCTGCTGAAACGCGCCGACAAAGGGATGATCGGCGGGAACCTCGGCGCAATCCGCGTCGAGGATCCATTCGATCCGCGCCGGGCGCCGCCTCAGATAGGGATCGGCCATGCAGACCTGGCGGACATGCTCCTCCACCTCGCGCTTGACCTTGCCGCCCAGCCCGAATTCGTCCTTCTCATGCGGCAGATACTGGACATCGATGATGATCTCGCCCCTGCCAGCCATCGAGGAGGGATGTTCGCCCGCCTGTATCTGGGTCACGATGATCTGGTTCGGCAGGTCCATCAGCGGGTGGTTCTTGACGGGATCGAACATCCAGCGCCGGTTGAGGATATCGATGCCGTCAAGCATCTGCCGCACAAGCTGGATGGCATCGACCGGGCCGCTCCCATGCCAGGGGCCGGGCGTCAGTTCGGCATGGCCGCCGATCCCGTCCAGGATAATGCGGCCCCACAGGATGCCGTGGCAGAGCGGCGCGATGCGGTTGGCCGACGGCTCCGTCATGATGCCGGCATCGGCCTTGAAACCACGGTCGACCATGGCGAGCGATCCCATGCCGCCGATCTCCTCGTCGACGACCGTAGTGAAGACGACGTCGCCGCGCAAAGGAATGCCGATGTCCTTCAGCGTTTCGATCGCCATCAGCATGCAGGCGACGCCGCCTTTCATGTCGATGACGCCCCGGCCTTTGACGAACCCGTTCTCCACGGCCGGCTCGAAGGGTTTTGTCTTCCAATGCTCCGCGGCGCCGGGCGGCACCACGTCGATATGGCCGGTCAGCATGATCGAGCGCCCGCCGCCGCTTCCGGCGAGCGTTCCACCGAGATTCGGACGACCCTCGAAGGTGCGGCCCTTGTTGGCGCCGGGGCGGCCCTTGTATTTCTCGTAGAGCGCCGGCCCGTCGGGGTCCCAGAGATCCGTCACGAACCCCAGCGCCTCGATGCGCTTTTGCAAATAGAGCTGGCAATCGCGCTCTCCCGGCCCCGCTTCCCTGGGGTTGCTCTTCACCACCGATGGAAACCGCACGAGATCGCAGAGTGTTTCCACGATCCTGTCGGCGCGCGCCTCGACTGCTTCCGCGATCTTCCGTGCCGAATTCGCCATCGGGCTATCTTCCTCTTGCGTAAAACCGATCGGCCAGCAGGACGGCGATCAGCAGGGCGCCGATCATCCCTACCTGCCAGATACTGTTGATATTCAGTTGCAAAAGCGCCGTCTGGAAGGTGACGAGCAAAAGGACTGCCGCCAGAACGCCGGCGACGCTTCCCCTGCCGCCGAAGATGTTCACGCCGCCCAGCATGGCAGCGGTAAGGGAAGTGAGTTCCAGATTGTTGCCGATATTGGGGCGGCCGCTTCCCAGCCATGCAAGCGATACCAGGGCCGCCGTGCCGGCCAGCGCGCCGCTCAGCGTGTAGGCGATGAGGCGGACACGGTCGACGGGAATACCGACGAGGCGCGCCGAACGCTCATTATAGCCGAGCGCGAAGATCCAACGCCCCCATGAGGTAGAGCCGAGCACGACCGCCGCTACGAGATAGGCCGGAACCACCAGCGTCAGGAACGGGTACGGAATTCCCCAGACGACTCCCCTGCCCCATGGAACCAGCCAGAGCGGCACGCCGCTCTGGGCGGCGCCTCCGGTCAGGGAGAGGGCGAGGCCCGAATAGACATAGAACGTTCCGAGCGTGGCGATGAGAGGCAGGATCCGAAGCCGAGTCACCAGAAGGCCGTTGATAGCGCCGAGCATGGCGCCGATGGCGAGGCAGATGACCGGGACCAGAAATCCCGGCAGGCCGTTCTTTACGCACAGGACCGCCGCGACGGCCGACAGCGACGTTGCGCCCCCGACCGACAGATCGATGCCGGCGCCGCCGCACAGCACCACCATCGTCTGCCCGAGCGCGACGAGCGCCAGCAAGGTCGAGAATTGCAGTACCGTCGTCACGGTGAAGAGGGAGAATGCGTTCGGATTGAGGATCGCAAGGCCGATAACCACCACGATCCAGAGACCGACGAGGATCGGCACCGCCGGCGGCTGCTTGGCGAGCGAAGCGAAGAAAGTCATGGCGCAACCCTCGCGAAAATGTTGAACCGTTCGAGGCTGATGCGCCCGGACAATACCTCGAACGCCAGCACGCCGAGCAGGAGACCGCCCGTCACGACCGTCTGCCAGAGCGAAGGGACGCCCAACAGAAGCAACCCGTTCTGGAGGAGCCGCAGAAGAAGAACGCCGATCGCCGTGCCGAGGAGACTGCACCGGCCGCCCGTCAGGCTGGTGCCGCCAAGCGCCGTCGCCGCGATGGCCTCGAGTGCGAGGCTGCCGCCGATGGTCGTCGCGACGTTCCGGTAGGTGGCGATATAGAAGGAAGCCGCGATGCCGCAGAGAATGCCGTTGACCACGAATGTCGCGAAGCGCGTCCGCTTGACCGCCACGCCTGAGAGACGCGCCCGCTCCTCCGAATTGCCGATGGCGAGGAGATGCGGGCCGAAGGGCGTCCGCCGGAGAACCAGCCAGACGCAGCCATAGACGATCAGCACCACGATAATGGCGACCGGGATTCCAAGCGGCCGCGCATCCAGGACCTTGGTCAATCTGTCCGGAATCCCCGAGAGCCACGATCCGCCGAGCGCCAGGAAGATCGCCGCGCGATAGACGCCGAGCAGCCCGAGCGTACCGACGATCGCCGGAATGCGGCCCAGCACGACGACGGAGGCCGTCACCAGCCCGAGCACGGCCCCGGTGAGCGGGCCCAATAGACCCGCGGCAAGCGGCGGCCATCCGCCTTGCAGGGCATATCCGACCGAGATTGCCGCCAGCCCCATCGTCATGCCGACCGAAACGTCCACATCCGCCATGGCAAGAAGCAGCGTCATGCCGAGGCTGAGGAAGAGCAGTTCGTTGCTGTTGCGCAGGATGGTCAGCAAATTGTCGGACGTCGCGAAGTAAGGAGACGCGAGTGCGAACACGGCGAACGCGATGACGCAGGCGACGAGCAGCGTCGTCTCGCGCGCGCCGAAGCCAAGGACACTCGAACGCACCCGCGTCACCTTTCCAGAGCCTGATGCGATAAAAGGAGCCGCATCGGGCTCTTGTCTCTTTGGCTGAGCATGATCTTTCGGAAAACCGGCATCCACTTTTCCGGACCATGCTCTAGAAGTTGAACTTGTCGACATTGTCCTTGGTGAACACCGCCGGCTGCCCGAGCAACAGCACGCCGGTCTTGGCGTCGTAGCTGACGGGATGGTCAAACCCCGGCACCTTGTTGCTCGCCTGGAACGGCTTGTTGTCGATCAGTTGCTTGCCGGCCCACACGGTCAGATAGCCGAGCGCGCTCGGATCCCACAACACGCTGAAGCCGAACGCGCCGCTCTTGATGTAGCTGCGCGCCGTGTTGGGGCTGCAATAGCCCGTGCCGATGACCT
>JBQCEL010000083.1:0-4085 GCA_051960255.1 Rhizobiaceae bacterium | reverse complement strand
CGCCGGAGCGCTTCGGATCGGTGCGCCATTCCGCCTGCTTGCTGCCTGAAAGCTCCGCCCGTTCCGTCAGCCAGTCCTGCGGGTATTCCGCCTGGACGAGGCGGATATCGCCGAGTTCCCCCGCCGCGACCATGGCGCGCGCCTGGCGGATCATCGGATAGCCGGTATAGTTGTGGGTGAGGACGAACACCTTGCCGGTTCGCTTGACGAGATCAACGAGTTCCTCCGCCTCCTTGACCGTCGTCGTCATCGGCTTGTCGCAGATGACGTGGATGCCAGCATCGAGAAAGGCCTTTGCCGCTGGCGCGTGGACATTATTCGGCGTGACGATGGAAACGGCTTCGATCCCGTCGGGGCGCGCGGCTTCCGCCTTTGCCATCTCCTCGAAAGAGCCATAGGCGCGATCCGGCGCGATCCCCAGCTCGTCGGCGGACGCTTTGGCTCGGGCCGGATCGGAGTACAAAGCCCCCGCCACCAATTCGAATTGGTCGTCGAGCCGCGCGGCGATGCGATGGACAGCGCCGATGAAAGCGCCCTGTCCGCCGCCGACCATGCCGAGGCGTATGCGCCTGCTGACGCCTTCGCGCTTGCTACCCTCGATCGTCACCGTCTCCTCCCGCTTTTCTCAGGCCAGGCCGAGCATCTTGCGGTTGGCAAGATCGTCCGGTCCGGCATTGGCGAAATCGTCGAAAGCCTGTTCGGTCACGCGGATGATGTGGCTCCTGATGAACTCCGCGCCCTCGCGCGCGCCGTCTTCGGGGTGCTTCAGCGCGCATTCCCACTCGAGCACCGCCCAGCTGTCGAAATCGTAAGCCGTCAGCTTGGAGAAGATAGCGCCGAAATCGACCTGCCCGTCGCCCAACGAACGGAAGCGCCCGGCGCGATCGACCCAGCTCTGATAGCCGCCATAGACGCCCTGCCGCCCCGTCGGATTGAATTCGGCGTCCTTCACATGGAAGGCCTTTATGCGCTCATAATAAATGTCGATGTAATCGAGATAGTCGAGCTGCTGCAGGACGAAGTGGGAGGGGTCGTAAAGCAAATTGGCGCGCGCATGGTTCTTCACCCTTTCGAGGAACATCTCGTAGGTGACGCCGTCATGCAGATCCTCGCCGGGATGGATTTCGTAGCAGATATCGACGCCGTTCTCGTCGGCATAGTCGAGGAGCGGCGTCCAGCGCTTCGCCAGTTCGTCGAAGGCCCTCTCGATTAGGCCAGCCGGGCGCTGCGGCCAGGGATAGACATAGGGCCAGGCAAGCGCGCCGGAAAAGGTGGCGTGCGCCTTGAGGCCAAGATGCTTTGAGGCACGCAACGCGCGCTTGACCTGATCGACCGCCCATTCGGTTCGGGCGGCGGGATTGCCGCGGACCTCGGCTGCGGCAAAGCCGTCGAAGGCAGTGTCATAGGCGGGATGGACGGCGACCAACTGGCCCTGAAGATGGGTGGAAAGTTCGGTGATGGTAAGGCCGTGAGAGGCCGCGACGCCCTTCACCTCGTCGGCGTAATCCTTGGAATCGGACGCTTTCTTCAGGTCGAAAAGGCGGCCGTCCCATGTCGGGATCTGTATGCCCTTGTAGCCGAGCGACGCCACCCATTCGCAGATCGCGCTGAAGGAATTAAAAGGCGCGGCATCGCCTGCGAACTGGGCAAGAAAGATGGCGGGGCCCTTGATCGTCTTCATAAATCCTCCCTTGGAATGTCGTAGCACGCCGGCGCGATCTTCGACATTCAGCCTATGAACGTAGGCTTTTGCTTCGTCTGCTGCCTTCTTGGCAAGCAGCTATGTAATCGATTACAATTAGATTGAACAAGATCGGGACAGCAGTCAAGGCGATTTGTGGATATGGTCCGCAACCATTTGAATGAAGGCGGAAAATCGCGCAGAAGATTTGGCAGCGGACCAGGAAAGGCTCTTAAAGGTGGACGCCAAGCTTCCCAGGATCAGGGACGTCGCACGCGTTGCGGGCGTCTCGACCGCGACCGTCAGCAGGGCCCTTTCGCAGCCGGACCTCGTCTCGGCGGAAACACGCGCGGCCGTTCTCGCCGCCGTCGCCGAGACAGGCTACAGGATGAATCTCGCCGCTCGCAATCTGCGCCGCAAGCAGACCGGGTCGATCGTCGTGCTCGTACCGCATCTCTCCAACCCGTTCTTCTCCCTCATCCTTTCGGGCATTGCGAAGGTCGCTTCGGAAGCCGGGCTGAATGTGCTCGTGGCCGATACGCGCGAGCCGGATGGGGCCGACAGGCAGATCGCCGAATATCTCTACAACAATAGGTCGGACGGGCTGATCGTGCTTGACGGCAATCTGACAGAGGCGATGTTCTCCGGCGACGATCGGAAGGGACGGCCGCCGGTGATGTTCGCCTGCGAATGGGTCGAGGATTACGACCAGCCGGCGGTGACGGTCGACAATCGGCATGGCGCAAGGCTGGCGGTCGAGCATCTGATCGCGCTTGGCCATCGCCATATCGGCCATGTTGCCGGGCCGTCTGACAATGTCCTCACGCGGCAGCGCGCCGGGGGTTTTCGTGACGCGCTGGCGGAGGCGGGACTGCCGACGGTCGAACACTGGTTCATCCAGGGCGATTTCACGCTACGTTCCGGTGTCGCGGCCGCGGAACGTTGGCTCGCGCTCGATGATCGGCCGACAGCCGTCTTCTGCTTCAGCGATGCGATGGCCTGCGGGTTCATCTCTCAACTCAATCGGCGCGGCATCCGCGTTCCCGATGACGTTTCGGTTGTCGGTTTCGACGACATCGACATCGCCGCCCATCTTATCCCGCCGCTCACGACGATCCGGCAGCCGCGCGCGCTTATCGGTGAGACGGCGGCCGCCTTGCTGCTTCAATTGATGCGGCTTCCGGAGATGCGGGAAGACGCGGCAGCGATGAAGCAGATGGGCAAGATCCTGCCGCTCGAACTGGTCGTCCGAGACAGTACCGCAAAGCCGAGGCGCGCGCCCTGAAATAGCCCGGTTTACAGGACGACTGCACAACTGCCATAGGATGTTCCACAGGAACGCGCCGTGCGGCGCGGCAACGGAGGGAGGCGGCCTTGTCGGACACGGATCGATATCGTTTGGGCATGAAGACGCGCCGCGGCGTGCTGGGCGATGCGCATGTGAATCGGGCCGAGGAGAAGAAGACCGCTTTCGACGCCGATTTCCAGACCCTGATCACGGAAGGCGCCTGGGGATCGGTCTGGTCCCGTCCGGGCGTGACGCATCGCGAACGCTCGATGATCACGCTGGCGCTCCTGGCGGCGCTTGGGCATCATGAGGAGTTCGCCATGCATGTGCGCGCCACGGCCAATACCGGCGCCACCGAGGACGACATCAAGGAAGCGCTCCTGCATGTCGCCATCTATGCCGGGGTGCCGGCGGCGAACGCGGCGTTCAAGATCGCCAAGCGGGAGTTCGAAGCGATGGGACGGTCCTGACGCTGCGGCGCGGCCTCCGAAAAACGGGCCGGTTGCGGGTGACAGACGGGATCGCAGCGCCTATCGTCCCCGGCTATACGAACAATTTGATGAGGAGACGCGCCATGGCTGTCGAGATCGAGCAATTCATGTGCAGGAGCGACAATTTCGGCGTGCTCGTCCACGATCCCAAGACGAGGGAAACCGCGCTCATTGATGCGCCGGAAGAAGCTCCCATCCTGGCTGCGATCGAGCGGACGGGATGGCGTCCGTCCGTCATCTTCACGACGCACCACCACGTCGATCATGTCGAAGCCAATCTCGCTCTCAAGGAACGTTTCGGGCTGAAGATCATCGGGCCGGCGGCTGAAGCCGCGAAGATTCCGGGCATCGACGAGACGGTGGAAGAGGGGCATGTGATCCGTTTCGCCGCCGAGCCCGTCACCGTCATCGCGACGCCGGGGCATACAGCCGGCCATGTCAGCTACCATTTCGCGCAAAGCGGCGTGGTCTTCACGGGTGATACGCTTTTCGCGCTTGGCTGCGGCAAGCTTTTCGAATGCCCGCCTCAAACCATGTTCCATTCGCTGCAGAAGCTCGCGGCGCTGCCGGTCGAGACACGCGTCTATTGCGGCCATGAGTACACGCAATCCAACGCCCGCTTCGC
>JBQCEL010000082.1:0-6654 GCA_051960255.1 Rhizobiaceae bacterium | reverse complement strand
ACGGCGTTGACGGCCGCGCCGTAGGGCGAGACATGTTCGCCGAAGGAGGGCATCGCGACGATGACGGACCAGGCCGCGGGAAGGAGCGCGACAGTGGAAACGGCAAGCCCCGCGGCGCGCCAGCGGGGGCTCATTCCCGCACCTTCGCCACGGCGACCGCCGCCAGCGCCACCAGGAACAGAAGCGGAACCACGACCGCGCCGACCACGATCTCGGAAAGCGCGACATCGGGCGCCTGCAGGACGAAGAAGAGCAGCGAAAGCACCAGGCCGTTGGCAAAGAGCGCGAAGAGCTGGCGCTTGGGATCGCGCGACACGACCACCAGAAAGCCAGCGCCGGCGGCGACAAGCAGCATGATGCCGGTCAGCCAGCTCATCGCCGCTCTCCGCCGCGGAAATGCAGGGCGCGGGCCGAAACATGCGTCAGGAGCGCGTCGAACAGAACCATTGCGAACCAGATGGCAAAACATTTGAAAGTGCGGGAACTCGCCCCGTCGATCGCCGCAGCGGCAAAGGCAATGGCGCCGCCCGCGACCACATTGACGAAGGCAACGGCATGCAGCCGGCCGAAAGGAGTGCTGAGCCGCAGGAAGGCGGCGACGGAAAGCCAGCTCGCCAGCACGGCGGCGGTCAGCAGGATGCCTGTCATCAAGGTCACAACCAGCGCTCCGCGAAAAGGGCGATCACGAGCGTGCCCGGCAGGCCGAGAAGCGCCAGCGTCAGCGCAAGGTCGATGGACGAGGCCTGATCGAAAGCGAAGTCGAGGGTCATGAGGAGGATCACCGCGAGCGACACCGCCATCTCGAAGGCGACGAGGCGCGAGGGCACGTTTCCGCGGCCCGCCATGACAATCGCCACGGCAAAAGGCGGCAGGAGCGCGAGAGAGGCGAGGAGCCATGCGCCGGTCATGTCAGCCATCTCAGGTCCGGCGCGTGATGCGCTGGAACGATCGTGTGCAGGAACGTGCCGCCCGGCTGGGGCTCCATGCGGACGACGAAACGGTCCGGCGTCAGGCTGGCGAGCAGGAGCGCCACGGCGCGCCGGGTCCGCTCCGGCGGATCGTCTCGCGCGCCGAATTGGAACGGAATTGCGGGGCTGCCTGTCCATGAACGGCCCGTGACCGCAACGCGCCAAAGCGCGCCGCCCGTCCGCGCGCTTGCGCGGGGAAGAGAGGCGATCGCCGTCAGCGACCGTCGCAAGCTCCCGTCAGGTAGATCGAAATTGATCGAAGAGGCCCTTGCCAACAAATCCGCGAACAGCGCCGCGCCGGCCGCGAAGACGCCGCCGGTGGCGAGTTCATGCACGCTTGCTCCGCCCGCCGTCAGGAGGTAGGCCGGGAACGCCACGCACCAGCATATCAGGGCGGACTTGGTTCTGCGCATGCCGGACCTCCGGCTCAAACCACGATGCGGACCGGCACCGACTTCGCCGCGGGCACATGCGCCGTCTTGGCGCGGTGCGACAGGGGAACGAGGCGGTTCAGCTCCGGATAATAGCCGGCGCAATTGCCCCGCGGGATCGGATAGGGCACGAGGCGCAGACCTTCCATGCGGCGCTCGACGCCGTCATCCATCGCCGAGACGAGCGTGATCATCTGCCCTTTCGACAGGTTCAGGCGTCCGATGTCCTCTTCGTTCATCAGGAGCACCATGCGCGTGCCATGAATGCCGCGCAGCCGGTCGTCATAGCCATAGACCGTCGTGTTGAACTGGTCGTTTGAGCGGATCGTGACAAGCGTGAGCACGTCGCCGCCGGGGCGGGGAATGTCGGGGTCGGTCTCCAGCGATTCCGGCATGATGAAGGTGGCCTTGCCCGATTCCGTCTTCCATTTGCGCTCGCTCGCGGCGATCTTCCTGTGGAAGCCGCCGGGCATGCGGAAGCGATCGTTGAAGCGGTCGAAATCCTTGGGAAAGGCCTCCTCGATCGCGTCGCGGATGCGCGCATAGTCGGCGACCCATTCGTCCCACGGCACGGCGGCTTTGTCGGGGCAGGTCGCCTTGGCCATTTCCGCGACGATCTTCGGCTCGGAGTAGAGCATCGGGCTCGCCGGGGGCCTGGCGCCGAAGGAGCCGTGGATGCAGGCGGTCGAATCCTCCATGGACACCCACTGGTCGCCGCTCGCCTGTGTGTCGCGCTCTATGCGCCCGAGACAGGGCAGGAGGTAGGTCGCCTTGGAGGCGAGAAGGTGGTTGCGGTTGAGCTTGGTGGCGATCTGGACATGCAGCTCCATGTCGCGCCAGGCCGCCTCCATCAGTTCCGTTTCGGGAACCGCGCGCGAAAAATTGCCGCCGAGCCCGATGAACGCTTTCACTGAACCGTCGAGGATGCCTTCGCAGGCTTCCACCGTGTCGCGGCCCTTGTGCCGCGGCGGCTCGAATTTGTAGAGTTCGGCAAGCTTGTCGAGCGGCACGAGTTCGGGCTTTTCCGAAATGCCGACGGTGCGCTGGCCCTGGACATTGGAATGGCCGCGGACCGGCGAGATGCCGGCTCCGGGCTTGCCGATATTGCCGCGCAGGAAGAGCAGATTGCACAGCATCTGGACGTTCTCGACGCCCTCCCGGTGCTGGGTCAGGCCCATGCCGTAATTTGCGATCACGGCATGCTTGCCGGCATAGATGCGGGCGACATGCTCGAGATCCTCGCGGCTCAGGCCCGACCGTCTTTCGATATCGTTCCATTCCGTTTGCTCGAGGAAAGCGCGGAACGCCTCGAAGCCGCTCGTATGCTCGCGGAGGAAATCGTGATCGAGCACGGCGGGCGCGCCGATCTTTTGCGCCTCGTCGTCCATTTCGACCAGATGCTTGCAGATGCCGGTCATCGCGGCGAGGTCGCCGCCGGACTTCACCTGGTAAAAATCGCTCGACATCTTCGTTCCGGGGCCGGGGGAAAGCATTTCGACCGGCGATTGCGGATTCTTGAAGCGCACCAGGCCCCTTTCCGGCAGCGGGTTGAAGGTGATGACGGGAACGCCGCGCTTGCGCGCGTCCTGGAGCGGATGCAGCATTCTGGGCGCCGTCACGCCCGTATTGTGACCGAAGACGAAGATCAGGTCGGCCTTGTAGAAATCCTCGATCTGGATCGTGCCGACGGGCGAGCCGATCGATTTCGGCAAGCCGACGGAGGTCGATTCATGGCACATGTTGGAGGAATCCGGCAGGTTCGGCGAGCCGTAGATCCGGGCGAAGAGCTGGTACATATGCGACGCCTCCAGCGAGGCGCGGCCGGAGGTGTAGAAGATGACGGACTCCGGGTCGAGGCTGTTCAGCTTTTCGCCTATTTCCCGGAACGCCGAACCCCATGGAATGGACTCATAACGGTCGGTGGCGGGATTGTATTTCATCGGCTCGGTCAGGCGGCCGGCTTTCTCCAGCTCATTGTCGGTCCATTCGAGCAGTTCCGTCAGTGTGTGCTCGGCGAAGAATTTCGGCGTGCAGCGCTCGACCGTCTGCTCCCACATGGTCGCCTTGGCGCCATTCTCGCAGAATTCAAACTCGTGCGGATCGCGCGGCTTGGACCAGGAGCAGGATACGCAGGCATAGCCGTCGGCCTTGTTCTGCCGCATCAGCGTGGCCCAGATGTCGGAAGCGATCAGCCCCTCGTCCTCGGCCTTCTTCACCAGCGACTTCAGCGATCCCCACCCGCCTGTCGGATGGTCGTAGCGCTTGATGACGATCTTGTTCTCGCCGAGTTCCGATCTTCTCATTCCTGGCTCCGTCTCATCTTTGAGGCATAATCCTTTCGGAAAACCGGGATCCACTTTTCCGGATCATGCTGTCATTGCGTCGCAGACGCTTCCGTTTTTCCTTGCAGAAGCGCGCCGTCTCTTTGTTTTTCTGCAATTCCGGACGCAAAATCGCTGCGCATTTTTACTGGAATTGCTCTAGCGGGCGCTGATGCCGACGATCCCGAATATCCGGGTCAGCTTGTTCTTGAAGGTTTCGAGGCGATCGAAATCGCCGCGCAGCGCCTTCAACGCATAACGCTCCTGCTCGATCTCGCGGCGCGTACGGACACCCAGATGGCGCAGGACCGCGACGGGAGGGCTGGAGCCGCTCAGGCTTTGCAAAAGAAGAAAGCCGCCGGCGATTGCCGGCAGCGCCAGCCATTTGCGGTCGACAGTGGCAGCCAGGATCGCGCCGATAATCCCGATCGAGCCGGCTTTCGTCTGAAGCACCTGCTCGACGTCCCATTCACGGTCAAGCTCCGACAGGCGTCGATTGATCCTGTCGGGGTGGTCGACATAAAGGGAAAGGCGGCTTTCCATACTGCGCTGGATGGCCTGCGAGGCGCTGTTTCTCCTGATCCGTTGAAAACATTCCGTATCCGTGATCGCCATTGGGTCCTCCGGCTGAGCAAGCGGCTTCCAAACCGGCTTTCGCGACGGATGTTCCTGCGGGCACAAAATTCCTGCCGCCGCGAAGGACGGGAGCAGGCAGGCGCGGGCGGATGGCGCAGTTCCCGGAACAATTGCATTTCCGGCAGGTTTACAGGTCTTCTCTTGAACCGCGCCGCCGAACGTCTCGCCCCCTATGACCAGTTTGCTGTACCCCATCAGCATCGGCCTGATCGCGACGGGCGCAATCATCCTTCTCACCGCGTGGCTGCCCCTCATCCTGCGCTCCCTGCCCCTGTCGCTGCCGATCGTCGCGGTGGCGATCGGCTATTTCGCCATACCGCATTCCTGGTCGATCGCTGTCTCCGCGGGGCTCGCGCGGAACCGGCTGCTCGAGCATCTGGTCGAACTCGTCATCCTCATCGCGCTGATGGGCGTCGGATTAAGAACCGGGCGCCCGCTTTCGTGGCGCGGTTGGAGCGCGACATGGCGGCTGCTCGGGATCGCCATGCCCATCAGCATCGCCGCGATCGCGATCTGCTGCGGCCTGCTAATCGGCTTTTCCTGGCCGCTGGCGTTGTTCGTCGGCGCGGCGCTGGCGCCGACCGACCCGGTGCTGGCGGCCGATGTCCAGGCCGGGCCGCCGGGTGAGGAGGAAGGCGGCGAGACCCGCTTCGCCCTAACCTCGGAAGCCGGACTGAATGACGGCCTCGCCTTCCCCTTCGTCCTTCTCGCAATGTCGTTGACCAATCATTCCCTGGACGCCGTCTGGAGGGAGTGGCTCGTTATCGACGTGATCTGGAAGATCGGCAGCGGCGTCCTGATCGGCCTTGCCGCCGGTTGGGCTTTCGGCTGGCTATGCTTCAGGCTGCCACGTCTGAAAATGTCGCGGACGGGAGACGGGCTCGTCGCGGTCGGCGTGGCGCTGATTTCCTATGGCGTCGCCGAATTGGCGCGTGGCTACGGCTTCATCGCCGTCTTCATCATGGCGGCGACGCTTCGCGCCGCTGAACGCGACCATGAATTTCACGCGGCCATGGCCGGATTCACCGAGCAGATCGAGCGCGTGCTGATGGTGCTCATTCTCATCGGCTTCGGCAATGCCGTCGCCGAGGGGCTGTTCCGTTCCGTCGGATGGCCGGAAATCGCCTTGGCGGCGCTGATCCTGCTGGTCATCAGGCCGGCCGCAGGGTGGCTGAGCCTCATCGGCTCGCCGCTCCCGGCTGGCGCGCGGGCCCTGATCGCCTTCTTCGGCGTGCGCGGCATGGCGACCTTCTACTATGTCGCATACGCGACGGGGCGCGGCGACTTCGCGGGTGGCGTCAATCTCTGGGCGACGACGGGGATCGTCGTCTTCGCGTCGGTCCTTCTTCATGGCATCACGTCGATGCCGCTGATGCGATGGGCGGACAGGAAACGGCGAAAAAATGCCCCGTCCGGAGCGCCATCTCCGGCGGACGATGGAACATCGGGGACGTGAGAGCGGTTGCGGGCGCAAGCACATTCCTCCGACAGGCCTTCCGACGAGACCCGATCAATGCCGTTCGAGATCCTTTCCGACGCCTGCATCCTGGAAGAGGAGTGGTGGGACCTCTGGCTCCGTGATCCGGCCGCCACCCCTTTCCAAAGCCCGGCCTGGCTGCTTCCCTGGCGGCGGCATTTTTCCGAGGGGAGGAGCGCGGTGCTGACATGGCGGGAGGGCGGACGCCTCGCCGGCCTCGTGCCGCTTTTCGAGCATGAGGGTCGGTATCTCCCCTGGGGCGCCGGCACGTCCGACCGGCTAGGCGGATTGTTCGATCCGCTGATCGAGACCGCCGAGATTTCGCGCGCGATCGCGGCCCTGCCGCTGCCGCTCGATCTCTTCCAGTTGCCGGCGGATTCGCCGCTCCTTGGCACGCCCGCGCCAAGCGAATGGCAGGACCAGCGCGCCGCCGCCGAGCCTTGCGCGGTGCTCGCGCTCCCGGCCTGTCCGGAGAAGAAGATGAGGCAGAACCTCAGCTACTACCGCCGCCGCGCCGAGCGGGCAGGCGCGGGTGGGCCGCGGCGCGCCGATGATCCCGATATCGACGCGCTTGCCGCGCTGCATACGCGCCGCTGGCGCCTTCGGGACAAGCCGGGGATATTCGCCGATCGGCGCGTGCTCGCCTGGCTGCGGGAAGCCTTGCCGGCCCTGCAAAGACGGGGCGTGCTGCGCTTCTACACGATCGCGATCGGACCGCGGATCGCGGCGGCGCTCTGTGTCTTTGCGGCGAAGCGGCGGGCCTATTACTATATCGGCGGCTTCGACCCGGAATATAGTTCCCTCGGCCTCGGCACGGTCCT
>JBQCEL010000081.1:0-3025 GCA_051960255.1 Rhizobiaceae bacterium | reverse complement strand
AGGCCTGGCCAGCCGGCGGAACTCGCCTCGATATATGTCCAGCTCGCCGCCGCCGATGCAAGCTTTGCAACCGGCAACATCTATGGTTCAGGGGGCGGGCAAGGCCAACCCTGAACAGGCGGGGCGGAGTTGCTCATGTGCTGCCGGCCTTTAAATGCGGTTCGTGCTCGATCAAGAGCACCGACAGCCAGGCTGTTCCTGAGCGAGCTTTGAGGCGGAACAAAGGATGCACTCGCGAGTTGCGGCGCTGAGACCGAGCCCCGTCGAGGCGTTGGGAAATGATCTGAATTGCCGCGCAGCGGCGTGGGAGATTGTGGTGGCCGACCCGGATGAGATCAGGTCCGAAATCCGCAGACTGCTCGACAAGGCCGAAAAGACATACGGCCCCTCAATAGAGCTTGCGGCAATAGAAGCGAAATGGCGCGACAAGGTGGATAGCGAGGAAGCGCTCCGCCAGATTCGCGATTTCCTCGCAACCGGCTCGATCCTCGGCGAGACCGGCGCTTTAAGCGAGGATTCCCGAGAGCTCGATCGCGAATTTCGAGCACAAGGAGAACATCAGAAATTCCGCAATGCCGTGGCCGATCTGAAAGAGGACGGCCCGGAGGCTTTCGACGACGATTTGAGGAAAATCGCCAAGGCAGCGCGAACCAACATCGATGAAAGTCCAAACACTGACGGGACAAAATAGATCGAGTCGGCCTCTACTGATTTGCGGTTCATCATTCTACGCCCGTCGCTCACGTCCCGATATGACAGCCACGGCCACTGTCTATGGCGAGATCTCGTAGCGGCGTGATCACGCAGCCGCCTTGGGCAAAGCAGGAACTTCCTCGATCAAGGCCCGCGCGTGATTGTTTAGCATGGCCCGAACTTCCAGGTGATCTTCGGGAGACCATCTTTGCAAGAAGTGCGTCAGCCGCTCTCTATAGGCAGCGACCATCCTGTCGAACTCATATCGGCCGGCGTTGGTTAGCGTCAGCGAGCCGTCGGGCATGTGCGCGACAAAGTTCCGCGCGGCCATCTGTCCGGCGATCTCGACGACACGTTCGGTCGGAACGGCGAAGCGTTCCGCGATATCTTCCGCGCGAACGGGCATCTCGCTTCTCTGAAGCTGCGCGAGCAGCCAGATTTCGTCCGGCGCCAGAGGCGCCGCAAGCGCATTCGCAATGCGCTGGATGACAGTCCAGCGGGATTCGCGCTGCTCGATCCGGGCGAGAATCAATTGAAGTTCCTCCAGGGATGTCGCGTCGCGGGGCGAAGCGAAGCTCTCACCGAGCGAATCCGATCTGGCGGATTCGCGCAGACGTTCTTCCTTCAGAAGCCAGGTAAGGAGAAAGGCGACAGCCGCCAGTGCCGCGGCGAGAGCGAACACGGTATGGAGGGCCGAAGCGAAGGAAGCGAGATAAGCCTCCCGGAGCGCTGCAGGAAGAGCCTGGATCGCATTCGGCTCCGTTGCGGAGGGCAGCTTCGTGCCGGCGGGGAGCCGGTCGGCCAATGCGCCGCTGAGGCCGGCCGCGAAGATCGCGCCGAAAAGCGAAACGCCGACCGACCCGCCCGTCGATCGGAAAAGCGTGGTTCCGGACGTCGCGACGCCGAGATTCGAATAGTCGACAGCATTCTGCACCGCGAGAACCAACACCTGCATCACCATTCCCAGACCAAGGCCAAGAACCAGCATATAGGCCGACGCGACCCATGTGGCGGTCGAGGGACCCAACGTCGCGAGCAGCGCCAGGCCGATCGTCATCACGAGCGTTCCCGCGATCGGGAAGACGCGGTAGCGTCCGATGCGGCTAATGATCTGGCCGCTGATAATCGAGGTGATCAGCACGCCGCCCATCATCGGGGTGAGCAGCAGGCCCGCAGCCGCCGGGCCGACCGCCTTCACCACCTGAAGATAAAGCGGCATGAACGTGACGGAACCGAACATGGATGCGCCGACAATGAAGCCGACCGCACAGGACAGAGCGAACGTGCGGTTAACGAAGAGTCGCAGCGGGAGGATGGGTTCACCCACCCGCTGTTCGACCATGACGAAACCGACCAACGCCAGAACCGAAACCGCAATCATCGCCAGGATTTGCGGCGATCCCCAGGGGAAACCGTTTCCACCCAGGCTGGTGAAAAGAACGAGCCCCGTCAACACGACCGCAAGCAGGGCGGCGCCGTAGTAATCGATTTTCGGGCGCCTCCCTTCACGCGGGGCCGTAAAGGCGGCGCCGATGACGACGAGCGCCAGAATGCCGAGCGGCAGGTTGATATAGAAGATCCAGCGCCAACTCAGATGCTCGACGAAAAATCCGCCGATCAGCGGCCCGAGGACCGTGGACAGGCCGAACACGCCTCCGAAAATGCCCTGATAACGACCACGCTCGCGCGGCGAGATGATGTCGCCGATGGCTGCCATGGTTGTTACCATGAGCCCTCCGCCCCCGAGACCCTGCACAGCGCGGAACGCGATCAGTTGGCTCATCGACTGGCTGAGCCCGCACAGGGCCGAGCCAATCAGGAACAGGGTGATGGATACCTGCAGGACAATCTTGCGACCGAACAAATCGCCGAGCTTGCCATAGAGCGGCGTAACGATCGTCGTGGCCAGCATATAAGCCGTCACGATCCAGGAGAGGTGCTCGAGGCCGCCGAATTCCCCCACGATCGTGGGAAGCGCCGTGGAAACGATCGTCTGATCGAGCGACGCGAGCAGCATCACCAGCATCAATGCGCCGAAAATGATCCGCACGGTCCGTGCATCGACGGAAGAACCGGCGGGTTGCGTGCTTTCCTGGCCTGCCATGTTGATATTCTTCCGCAGTTCTCCCCTTCAGCAGCACAAGCTAGGGGCTGACCGTCTCCGCGTCCATGGACCACCCGACAATGTGGTCGGCGTCTCCCCGCGGAAGGTACAGCCACGCGGTCGAATTCCCGGGCAAGATCATGAAGCGCGCGTCGCATTTCAGCTCCGGCCATGGCCGGGCCGTGGCCGGTGACAACCTGATCCGGCTCGAGCGAGGCGAGCAATCGA
>JBQCEL010000080.1:0-2682 GCA_051960255.1 Rhizobiaceae bacterium | reverse complement strand
TTCCCACGGCGCATCGGCCTCCTTTGCCTGCCGGTGCAGCCGCGATCGAGCCACGCGGCGGGCGAAGTGGCACCAGTCCGGCGACGTGAGCGGGCAATCATGATCGTGCGGGCAAGGGGCGACGATATGGGCGCCCGCCGCGATGAGCATCATTCGAACGGCGAGGATCCGTTGCCAGCCGGCGGTCGTTCCGGGTTCTATAACGGTCAACATTCCCCCGGTCAGGCTCCAAAGTCGCTCGACAAGCGGGCCGATCGAGCGGGGATCGATTTCATCGAGAAGATAGCCGGCCGTAACGAGATCGGCCCCGTCGCTCTCTGGAAATGCCGTTTCGGCGTCGCCGCTCACCCATTCCGTGCGGATCGTGATTACTCTCCTGGCGATTTCGCCCCCGACCTGCCGCATGGCGGGGCTTTTCTCGACGAGAAGAGCGTTTTCCAGCGTCGGCCAGCAATGCGCCGCCGCGAAAACCGCCGTGCCGGGACCCGCGCCGATGTCGAGCATGGATTTCGGAGCGAAATCCGGCAAAAGGTCGGCTGCATACGCGAGGCTCGCGCGGATCGCGGCATAGGTCGCGGGCAACCGCGTGGCAAGGTAGGCGCGCGCGGCTCGATCGTCAGCGACATGCAGCCGCCCGTCGCGGATTTCGGCCCGGTAGCGCGCGGACAAGGCCCGCGCCGCCCGCCGCAGATCGTTGAGCGGCGTTCCGTCGAGAAGGCGATCGATCGCGCTTTTCAGTTCCGCCGGAAGTTCCATGGCCGATGCCCATACCCTTCCCGCAGAATTCGCGCTATAGACCCGGCCCGTAGCAACGGACGTTTGTATGCTGAAAGTCCCTCTGAAGCTCGATCAGTTCATCGATGGCGAGGCCTTGCGTCGGGATCTCGCCGCCGTCGCGGGGGAGACGGAAGGCCATGGATCCAGCACCGAAGCCCGCGCCCATATCGTTTCGCTGCTGAAGGAGCGGCTGGCTGCCGGCCGGAAAATCGCCGAAACCCTGCTGATCGAGGACGGCGGCGGCGTGGCCTGCGCCGAGCGCCTTTCGCATCTGATGGACGAGATCATCCGTGCGCTCTATGATTTCGCCGCAACCCATGTCTATCGCGAGGCGAACCGTTCCGCCGCCGAGCGCATGGCGATCATCGCCGTCGGCGGCTATGGCCGCGGCACGCTGGCGCCCGGTTCCGATATCGACCTGCTTTTCCTGCTGCCTTACAAGCAGACGCCCTGGGGCGAGCAGATTGTCGAATACATGCTTTATGTGCTGTGGGACCTCGGCCTGAAAGTCGGGCACGCCACGCGCAACGTGGATGAATGCCTGCGCCTCTCGCGCGGGGACGTGACGATCTGCACCGCGATCCTCGAAGCCCGCCTCCTCTGGGGCGAAAAGCCGCTCTTCCACGATCTTATCGAGCGCTTTGATCGGGAAGTGGTGAAGGATACCGGCCCGGAATACGTCCAGGCCAAGCTCGCCGAACGCGACGCCCGGCATCGCAAGGAAGGCGAATCCCGCTATGTCGTCGAGCCGAATGTCAAGGACGGCAAGGGCGGGTTGCGCGACCTCCATACCCTGTTCTGGATCGCGAAATATTATTACCGGGTCCGCAGCGGCGAGGAACTGGTCGAAAGAGGCGTTTTCAAGCCGGAGGAATATCTGAAATTCCGCAAGGCCGAGGATTTCCTCTGGGCGGTGCGCTGCCATATGCACTTCCTCACTGGCCGCGCCGAGGAGAGGCTGCATTTCGATCTGCAAAAGGATATCGCGAAGCGCCTGGGCTACACGACGCGGCCCGGCCTTGCCGCCGTCGAGCGTTTCATGAAGCACTATTTCCTTGTCGCCAAGGATGTCGGCGATCTGACGCGCATCTTCTGCTCGGCGCTCGAGGAAGAGCAGGCAAAGGAGGTGCCCGGCTTCAACCGTATTTTCCTCACCTTTTCGCGCCGCCGCCGCAAACTCGCCGGAACGAGCGATTTCGTCGTCGACAATCAGCGCATCAACATCGCCGACGAGGAAATCTTCGAGCGTGATCCGGTCAACCTGCTGCGGCTTTTCTGGCTGGCCGACCGGCACGGGCTGGAATACCATCCCGACGCGCTGAAGCTTGTCACGCGCTCGCTCGGGCTTGTCACGCGCAATTTGCGCCGCGACAAGGAAGCCAATCGGCTTTTCATGGATATCCTCACATCCGGCCGCGATCCCGAACTCAATCTGCGGCGCATGAATGAGGCCGGGCTTCTCGGCAAGCTGATCCCGGATTTCGGCAAGATCGTCGCCATGATGCAGTTCTCGATGTATCACCACTATACGGTGGACGAACACCTGCTGCGCTGCGTTGGGGTTCTTTCGCAGGTCGACCATGACGACGGTAGGAAGGCGCATCCGCTGGTCAATGATCTGCTGCCTGGGTTGAGGGAGCATCGCGACACGCTCTATGTCGCGGTTTTCCTTCATGATATCGCCAAGGGCAGGCCGGAGGACCATTCCATCGCCGGCGCCCGGATCGCCAGGCGGCTCTGCCCGCATATGGGCTTGAGCCCTGCCGCGACGGAGACGGTCGCCTGGCTGATCGAGCAGCATCTGACCATGTCGATGACGGCGCAGACCAGGGATCTCAACGATCGCAAGACGATCGAGGATTTCGCCGCATTGGTGCAATCGGTGGAGCGGCTGAAGCTGCTCCT
>JBQCEL010000079.1:0-12238 GCA_051960255.1 Rhizobiaceae bacterium | reverse complement strand
GACGAGGAATTCGGGACGGCGTGCCGGCAAGTCGAGCGCATCGCGCTTTTGAGGTTGAAGGAACTGCTTCCCGCATGAGGAGGATCAGATGACGGCCCGCTCCTATTACGCGCCTGAGGGCGGCTTGCCGCCGCAGACCGATCTTCTGACCGGTCGCGCCGTCTTCACCGAAGCCTATGCGGTGATCCCGAAGGGCACGATGCGCGATATCGTCACGAGCTTCCTGCCTTTCTGGGAAAAGACGCGCGCCTGGGTTATCGCGCGGCCGCTCTCCGGTTTCGCCGAGACCTTCTCCCAATACATCATGGAGGTCCAGCCGGGCGGCGGCAGCGCGCGGCCGGAAACGGACAAAAGCGCCGAGGCCGTGCTTTTCGTCGTCGGCGGCGAATTGACCGTGACGCTGAAAGGCGAACGCCACAGGATGGAGCCCGGCGGCTATGCGTTCATTCCACCGGGAAGCGAATGGAGCGTTCGCAACAATGGCGCGGCGCCGGCGCGTTTCCACTGGATCCGAAAGGCCTATGAGGCGGTCGAGGGGATCGACCGCCCCGAGGCCATCTTCGTCAACGAGGGCGATGTCTCGCCTATCCCTATGCCCGACACGGAAGGCAAATGGGCAACGACCCGCTTTGTCGATCCGGCGGACATGCGCCACGATATGCACGTCACGATCGTCACCATCGAACCGGGCGCGGTGATCCCCTTCGCCGAAACCCATGTGATGGAACATGGATTATACGTGCTGCAGGGCAAGGCGGTCTACCGGCTGAACCAGGACTGGGTTGAGGTCGAGGCCGGCGATTATATGTGGCTGCGCGCCTTCTGCCCGCAAGCCTGCTACGCCGGCGGCCCCGGCAGCTTCCGCTATTTGCTCTACAAGGATGTCAATCGGCATATGAAGCTGGGATCGATCGGCGTTGGGAGGTGATGCCGTGGGCGGAGCAAGGCCGGTCAAAGTGAACGCTTTACGTTGCCCCCCTCTGTCCTGCCGGACATCTCCCCCACAAGGGGGGAGATCAGCTTTCATCGCGGACGGCTCCATCCTCCCACTTCTCAAGGTGATGGCCGGCATCGATGACCGCCAATCTCCCCCCTTGTGGGGGAGATGTCCGGCAGGACAGAGGGGGGCGCGAAAGGGCGGCGGCTTTCCAAGACCCGTACCACGGTAAGGCCCCTTCCATGACCCGCGCCCTCACCGCAACGCCCCTCACCCGCGAGGCTTTCGCGCCTTTCGGCGACGTGATCGAAGCGGAAGGGGCGCAGCATTATCTGATCAACGACGGCAAGTGCGAGCGTTACCACGATCTGGCCCTCGTCGATGTGGCGGGAGGCAACGCGCGCGTGTTGATCAACCTCTTCCGCGGCGCGCCATACGCTCTCCCGCTCCAGCTCAAGATGGTGGAGCGGCATCCCTTTGGCAGCCAGGCTTTTTATCCGCTGTCGCCACGACCGTTCCTTGTCGTCGTGTGTCCCGACGAAACCGGGAAGCCCGGTACGCCGCGCGCCTTTCTCACAGCGCCCGGCCAGGGCGTGAATTATCACCGCAATATCTGGCACGGGGTTCTGACGCCGATCGGCGCACCGCAGGATTTCATCGTCGTCGATCGCGGCGGCGACGGCGTGAATCTCGAGGAATACTTCTTCGACGAGGCATGGGGAATCCATCCGCCGGAAGGGCAAATATGACCGACCTATCCCTCATCGACCGCCTTTTCGACGTCATCGAGCATGACATCGTGCCGAAGACAGCGGAGGGCGTGAAGAAGGGCAATAAGCTTTTCGGCGCCGCGATCCTGAGGAAGGATGATCTCTCCGTCGTCATCGCCGAAACCAACAACGAGATCGAAAACCCGCTCTGGCACGGCGAAGTTCACGCACTGAAGCGCTTCTACGAACTGCCGAAAGCCGATCGCCCCGAAACGAAGGACTGCGTCTTCCTCGCCACGCACGAACCCTGCTCGCTCTGCCTCTCGGCCATCACCTGGGCCGGCTTCGACAATTTCTACTATCTCTTCAGCCATGAGGATTCGCGCGACAGCTTCGCGATACCGCACGATTTGAAAATCCTAAAGGAGGTCTTCCGTCTCGAGCCCGGCGGCTACAACGCCGTGAACGCCTATTGGAAGAGCTTTGCCCTGCGCAAATTGGCGCACCAGGCGCCGAATAGCGAGGGTGAGCGGCTTGACGCGCGCATCACGCGCCTGTCGCAACTCTACGAAAGGCTTTCCGATACGTACCAGTCCGGCAAGGCGGAGAACGACATTCCTCTCGCCTGAACCCGCAACCCTGCGGGCTGACGTTCAATTCGAGTGGCGACTTGGCGCGAACTCCTTCGCATAATGGCAAGCTTGCATCGCAAAACGTAAAGCATGTTTTCCAGATGGCGGAATGATAGTCGCGCTTCCGTCAATGGAAAGCGGGGGCCAGCCGGAGGAGTCTTCATGTCGAGCGAACTCGAATTCATGAGCAAGCAGGCGGCGATTGGGAAAATCAGTCGCCGCGCTTTCCTTGGCCGTGCCGCGGCGCTCGGCCTCACCGCCGCCATGGCCGAAAGCCTGCTCGACAGCGCTGCCCTTGCAGCCGGACCGCAGCGCGGCGGCGCGCTGAAAGCCGGGCTCGTCGGCGGCGAGTCGACCGAGACGCTCGATCCGGCCACGACCAACAACCAGGTGGTCGGGCTGTTCAACCGCTGCTGGGGCGAGAAGCTCGTCGACGTTTCCGACAAGGGCAAGATCATTCCGCGTCTTGCCGAGGAGATCAACTCGTCGAAGGATGCAAAGGTCTGGACGTTCAGGATCCGCGAGGGCGTTACGTTCCACAACGGCAAGGCGCTGACGCCCGCCGACGTGATCGCGACACTGGAACGTCATGCTGGGCCGGAATCGAAATCGGGAGCGCTCGGTGTTCTGAAGGGTATCGATAGGATGAAGGTGGATGGCGACAACTTCGTCATCACGCTCAAGGAAGCGAATGCCGACCTCGCCTATCTGATGGCTGACTATCATCTCGTCATCCAGCCGAATGGCGGCAAGGACAATCCTGGCGCCGGCATCGGCACCGGCCCTTACAAGAACGCGTCCCACCTACCCGGCATCAGGGCGACCGGGACGCGCTATACCGGCTATTGGGATCAGGCGCATTTTGGCTTCGCCGATCAGGTCGAGATCGTGACCATCAACGATTCGACAGCCCGCACGGCTGCATTGCAAAGCGGCCAGGTGCACATGATCAATCGAGTCGAGCCCAAGATCGTCGAGCTTTTGAAGCGGCTTCCGAACGTCGCCATCCAGAACATCGGCGGCAGTGCGCATTACGTTTTCGCGATGCAATGCATCACGCCGCCATTTGACAACAACGATCTGCGCCTTGCGCTCAAATACGCCATCGATCGCAAGCAGATGGTGGATCGCATCCTGCGCGGCTATGGGTCGGTCGGCAACGACTTTCCCATCAACGCCGCCTACCCTCTCTTTCCCGACGATATTCCGCAGCGCGAATTCGACGCGGACAAGGCAGCATTCCATTACAAGAAATCCGGACATGACGGACCCGTCGTGCTGCGCACGTCGGAAGTGGCCTTTCCCGGCGCTGTCGACGCTGCGGAGCTTTATCAGGCGAGCTGCGCCAAGGCCGGTATCAAGCTTCAGGTGCAAAGAGTGCCCGGCGACGGCTACTGGACGGAAGTCTGGAACAAGAAGCCTTTCGCAGCCTCCTATTGGCTCGGGCGGCCGACCCAGGACCAGCAATATTCGACCGTCTATCTGTCCTCCGCCGACTGGAACGAAACCCGCTTCCATAATGCCGATTTCGACAGGATGGTGGTCGCCGCCCGCGCCGAACTCGACCCCGCCAAACGCAAGGCGATCTATCGCCAGATGGCGCTAATGATCCGCGATCATGGCGGCGCCGTCATCCCGATGTTCAATGACTGGATCGATGCTACCTCGAAGAAGGTCATGGGGTACAAACCACAACCTGCGGGCGAATTGATGAACGGACTAGCGTTGGACGCCTGCTGGCTCGCGGCCTAAACGCAAGTGGAAATCGTTGTTTTCGCAACGGATTAAGAGAATCCGGCTTGCGCCGCGCTGCCGACGGTATACTCTCGTCAGCCATGGGGATTGGCTGGTTTTGACTTGCCTTCTATTGGGCCAAGGACGCGCATCATTTACGCCACGGAATGTCGCATTCTGCTCGTTGCAAGAAGGTGATTCCCGTCAATATCCGGGGTAACAAAGCCGTAATAGCGGCCGAACAACAGAGTGAGGAACAAGCATGTCGCAGGAATTGGAATACCTCAGCCATCGGGTCGCCAAGGGGAAGCTGAGCCGGCGCGACTTTCTCGGACGCGCCGCGGCGCTTGGCGTCACGGCTGCCGCCGCCAATTCGCTTCTTGCGACCGCCGTTCTGGCGGCCGGGCCGGTCAAGGGCGGAACGCTGAAGGCCGGCTTGCAGGGCGGCGAGTCCACCAACGTGCTTGACCCGGCCCTGGACCTCAGCCAGGTGAATTTCAACTTTTCAAAGTGCTGGGGCGAGTTGCTGGTCGATACAAATCCCGACGGCAGCATCGATTATCACATCGCCGAAAAGATCGATTCCAACAAGGACGCCACGGTCTGGACGATGAAGATCCGTAAGGATGTCGAGTTCCACACCGGCAAGACGGTCACGGCGCAGGACGTCATCGCCACGCTCGAGCGCCACGCCGATAAAAAGTCGAAATCCGCGGCGCTCGGTATCCTCCAGGGCATTTCCACGATGAAGGCGGACGGTGATTCGGTCGTCGTCACCCTCAAGGACGCCAACGCCGACTTTCCCTATCTGATGGCCGACTACCATCTTGTCATCCAGCCGAACGGCGGCAAGGACAATCCCAACGCCGGCATCAGCGCGGGGCCATACAAGGTTGCGGTCAACGAGCCTGGCGTCCGCTATGGCGGCGAGAAGTTCAAGAATTACTGGCGCGGCGACAAGCTTGGCCATGCGAACCAGGTCGAGATCATTGTCATCAACGACGCAACCGCGCGCACAGCGGCTCTGCAGAGCGGCCAGGTGAACATGATCAACCGGGTCGAGCCGAAGATCGTCGACCTCGTGAAGCGCATCTCAGGGGTGACGATCCAGAACACTTCCGGCCGCGGCTTCTATCCCTTCAACATGTTCTGCGACACGCCGCCCTTCGACAACAACGACCTCCGGATGGCGCTCAAGCTGGCGATGGACCGTAAGCAGATGCTGCAGACGGTTCTGAGAGGCTATGGATCGATCGGCAACGACTTCCCGATCAACGACGCCTATCCGCTCTTCCCCGAAGGCATTCCGCAGCGCGAATTCGATGCCGACCAGGCCAAGCACTATTACAAGAAATCCGGTCACAGCGGCTCGATCCTCCTGCGGACGTCGGACGTCGCCTTCCCCGGCGCGGTCGATGCGGCCCAGCTCTACCAGCAGAGCTGCGCCAAATGCGGCATCACCATCGAAGTCAAGCGCGAGCCAGGCGACGGTTACTGGTCTGAAGTCTGGAACAAGAAGCCGTTCTCGCTCTCCTATTGGGGCGGACGCCCGACGCAGGACCAGATGTATTCCACCGCCTACATCTCCAGCGCCGATTGGAACGACACGCGCTGGAAGCGGCCGGAATTCGACAAGATGGTGATCCAGGCGCGCGGCGAGCTCGACAAGGAAAAGCGCAAGAAGATGTATCGCGACATGGCGATGATGATGCGCGACCAAGGCGGGCTGATCGTTCCCTTCTTCAACCAGTATATCGACGCCACCGGCAAGGGTGTGGAAGGCTTCATCAAGAACCCCGCGCAGGAAATGGGCAACGGATACGCCTTGGCTGAATGTTGGATCGCCGCCTGACCGGGGCCGCCGATCCATGAAATCACCACTGGCGAAACTGGTGGCGCAACGTGTCGGACTGAGCGTCATTCTCCTTTTCGCGGTTTCGATCCTGATTTTCGCCGGGACACAGATCCTTCCCGGCGATGTCGCACAATCCATTCTCGGCCAGGCAGCGACGCCGGAGGCGGTGGCAAACCTCCGCGCGTCGCTTGGACTCAACCAGCCGGCTTATCTGCGCTACCTCGAATGGCTGGGCGGGCTTCTCACCGGCCATCTCGGCAACGCGCTTTCAAATGGCCTGCCGATCGGCCCCGAGCTTTGGCAGAGGTTGAAAAACACGTTGTTCCTGGCGTTTTGGGCGGCGGCGATTTCCGTTCCGCTATCGACCATCCTGGGGCTGATCGCGGTGCGCCACAAGAACGGCTTCATCGACAAGATGATCTCCGCCACCACCCTTTTGACGATTTCGCTGCCTGATTTCTTCATCGGCTATCTCCTGATCTATTTCGTCGCCGTGAAGCTCGGCTGGTTCACAAGCGTCTCGACTGTCTTCGACGGCATGCCCTTCCTCCAGAGGATGAACGCCATCGTCCTCCCGGCCACGGCGCTGACGCTGGTCGTGCTGGCGCAGATGATGCGCATGACGCGTGCCGCGATCCTCAATGTCATGCAGTCCGCCTATGTCGAGACGGCCGAATTGAAGGGCCTGTCGCGCTTCAATATCATCTGGCGCCACGCCTTCCCGAACGCGGTCGCGCCCATCATCAATGTCGTGATGCTCAACCTCGCCTATCTCGTCGTCGGCGTGGTCGTCATCGAGGTGATCTTCGTTTATCCCGGAATGGGTCAGTATCTCGTCGACCATGTCGCCAAGCGCGACGTGCCGGTGGTGCAGGATTGCGGCCTTATCTTCGCCGCCGTCTATATCGGCCTCAACATGCTGGCCGATATTTTCGCCATCCTGTCGAATCCGCGCTTGAGGCACCCGAAATGAGGAGCGCCGATGTTTGACATCCGCCGCATCCCCTTGAGCGCCCTCCTCGGCGTGGTCATCACGGCGGTCTACGTCGTTGTCGCGATCTTTACCCCCTGGATAGCGCCCTATTCCGATACGGCGGTGGTCGGGGACGTCTGGGCGCCGATTTCCGCGGCGCATTGGCTGGGCACCGACAATCTCGGCCGCGATCTTCTCACCCGGCTTCTCTACGGCGCCCGCATCACGCTTTTCATCGCGGCGCTCGCCACGGCGCTTTCCTTTACGCTCGGCGCCAGCCTCGGCTTCACCGCTGCGGTCGTTGGCGGCTGGTTCGACGAGTTCCTGTCGCGCTTCATCGACCTCATCATGTCGATACCGACGCTGATTTTCGCGCTGGTCGTCCTTTCGGTGCTGCCGACCAATACTGTGACGCTAATCCTCGTCATGGGCATCCTCGATTCGACGCGCGTCTTTCGCATTTCGCGCGCCGTCGCAGTCGACATCAATGTCATGGATTTCGTCGAGGCGGCGAAGCTGCGTGGCGAAGGCAAGCTGTGGATCATCTTCCGCGAGATCCTGCCGAACGCACTCTCGCCGCTCGTGGCGGAACTCGGCCTCCGCTTCATTTTCATGATCCTGTTCCTGTCCGCGCTTTCTTTCCTCGGTCTCGGCGTGCAGCCGCCCGCCTCCGACTGGGGCGGCATGGTGAAGGAAAACAAGGACGGCATCGTCTTCGGCGTCCCGGCGGCTCTCCTGCCGGCGGCTGCGATTTCCATCCTTGCCATTTCGGTCAATCTGGTCGCAGACTGGATTCTCAACCGCACGACCGACCTCAAGGGAGGGCGCGGCAATGCCTAGGCCGGCGAAAAGGCCGCAGGGCCCGGAATCCGATACGCTTCTCGACATCCGCAATCTGCGCATCGAAGCGACCGTCTATCCGCCGGGAGAAGACCCCAGGAACATCGTCATTGTCGACGACGTGTCCCTTACCCTGGAAAAGGGAAAGGTGCTCGGCCTGATTGGCGAATCGGGCGCGGGGAAGTCGACGATCGGCCTTTCCTCCATGGGCTATGGAAGGGGCGGCGTACGCATCACCGGCGGCCAGGTTATCCTGAATGGCCGCGACATATTGAAGGGCGGCCAAAAGGGATTCCGGCAATTGCGCGGCCGCGAGGTCTGCTATGTCGCGCAGTCCGCCGCCGCAGCCTTCAATCCAGCGCATAAGCTGATGCAACAGGTCATCGAGGCATCGCTGAAGCATGGCGTCTTTTCGCGTGGCGAGGCGGAAAAACGCGCCATCGCGCTGTTCAAGGAATTGAGCCTGCCCGATCCGGAACATATCGGCGACCGCTATCCCCATCAGGTCTCGGGCGGTCAATTGCAACGCGTCATGACCGCCATGGCGCTGTGCCCGCAGCCTGACCTCATCATCTTCGACGAGCCTACAACGGCGCTCGACGTGACGACGCAGATCGATGTGCTCGCTGCGATCAAGAAGGCGATCCGCGACACCGGCGTGGCCGCGCTCTATATCACCCACGATCTCGCCGTCGTGGCGCAGGTGGCCGACGACATCATGGTGCTGCGGCACGGCAAGAAGGTGGAAAAGGGCAGCACGCGCCAGATCATCAAAGAGCCCGGGCAGGACTATACCAGCGCGCTCGTATCGGTTCACTCCATCCCGCACGAGGAACAGAAACCCGCTCCGGAACCGATCCTCTCGGTAAAGAATGTCACCGCGGCCTATGGCGGCGGCAATGTGAAGGTGCTGAAGAACGTGTCGGTCGATCTATGCGCCGGCCAGACGCTCGCGATTGTCGGCGAGTCCGGCTCCGGCAAGTCGACGCTCGCGCGCGCGATAACCGGCCTCCTGCCGCCCATGGAAGGCTCGATTGTCTTCGATGGCAGGACCCTCGCGCGTCGGCTTGGCGATCGCAAGAAGAACGATCTGCGCGAATTGCAGATGATCTACCAGATGGCCGACGTGGCGATGAATCCGCGTCAGACGGTCGGCACGATCATCGGCCGTCCTATTGAATTCTATTTCGGCCACAAGGGGCGCAAACGCGACCAGATGGTGCGCGAGCTGCTCGACAAGATCGAAATGGGGAATGGTTTTTTCGATCGCTATCCGGCCGAGCTTTCCGGCGGCCAGAAGCAACGTGTCTGCATTGCCCGTGCCCTTGCGGCAAAGCCCAAGCTCATCATTTGCGACGAAGTGACGAGCGCGCTCGACCCGCTTGTCGCGAACGGCATCCTCAAGCTGCTCCTGAACTTGCAGAAGGAGGAAAACGTCGCCTACCTCTTCATCACGCACGACCTCGCGACCGTGAAATCGATCGCCGATTCGATCGCCGTGATGTACCGCGGCAGTGTCGTCCGCTACGGGCCGAAGGGCGAAGTCCTCACGCCTCCCTTCGACGCCTATACCGACCTCCTCCTGTCGTCCGTTCCGGAGATGGAGATCGGCTGGCTCGAAAAGGCGATCAGCGGACGGCGGATGGAAGCTGCTGGAAACTAGGCGGCGTGTCGGGTTGGTTGCGAGAGTACCAGATTCTGGTATAGTGCTCCCATGAACAAGAATACGTCGATTTCGCTTGGCGAACATTTCACGCAATTCGTCGATACCCAAGTGCTGAACGGCAAATACGCTACGGCAAGCGAGGTGGTGCGCGCCGGCCTGCGTTTGCTCGAGGAACATGAAATGCGGATCGAGCGGCTCCGCGCCGCGATCATCGAAGGTGAGAACAGCGGGCCGCCCGAGCCGTTAGATTTCGACGAGTTCCTGGCGGAAAAGCACCCCCAGTATGGCGGATGATGCCGCTGAGATTCTCACCCGCCGCTCGTCTCGACCTGGAGGGCATTTGGGACTACACCGTCGAACATTGGAGTATCGGGCAAGCTGATCGCTATCTCCAGGACATTCGCGAAGCATGCGAGGCTCTTGCGACAGGACGTCGTAGCGGCAGGTCGGTTGCGCGGGCGAGGTCGGGATACTTCAAATTTGCCGTAGGGTCGCATTTTGTTGTCTATCGAAAGGACGGCGGAACGACGATCGTTGTGCGCATCCTCCATCAGGCACATGGATATAGAAGCCCAGTTGTCTGACTGAGAACATATGGGAGATCTATGCCTCGTTCCTCAAAGCTCCTTCTTATCATCCTTGACGGCGTCCCCTACCGCAATTGGCGTCGTCTGATGGGCAATCTGGAAGGCTGGGTTCAGTCGGGAGAGGCACGCGTCTGGAAAATGCGGTCGGTGCTGCCTTCGACCTCCGCCTGCTGTTACGCTTCGATCCACACCGGCGTGCCGCCGCAGGTGCATGGCATCCTCTCGAACGAAGTACGCTTCCGCATCGAGCAGCCCGACATCTTCTCCGAAGTGAGCAAGGCAGGCGGCAAAACCGGCGCGGTGACGCATTCCTACTGGTCGGAATTCTTCAATCGCTACCCGTTCGATCCCGTGGGCGATATCGAATATGACGCGCCCGGTGGCCCGATCACCCATGGCCGCTTCCACACGATGACCGGCTATGACCGCCATAACCAAATGACACCGTCGGATGTTGATCTTTTCGCCACATTGACCATGCTGACGGAGCGCTTTGGCATCGATTACGGCATCCTCCACACCTGCACGCTGGATTCGATGGGCCACCGTTTCGGCCATGACTGCTATGAGATGGACCATGCCGTCTACGCAATGGACGCCATGCTTGCGGCCTTCCTGCCGAGATGGCGTAACGCGGGCTATGAACTAATCGTGACGGCTGATCACGGACAAACCGATCGCGGTCATCATGGCGGTCATGAGGACGCCCAGCAGGATGTCGCGCTCTATTATTTCGGCGCCGGCAAAAGCGCCGAGGAGGATGTGCTATTGGACCAGCTCCAGCTCGCGCCGACCATCCTCAACCGGCTGCGTGTTCCCATACCCGAAACGATGAAAGCGAAGCCGTTTCTGTCCTGATCCCTGCCGGTCAGTATGGCCATTCGCCTTTGCCGAGCGCTTTCACAGCCTCGACGATGCGCGTGAAGCTCGTGCGCGCCCGGCCGACCGTATGGCGGCCGCGCAGATAGCCGTGGACGAGCCCCTTCTCATTGAACCAGAAGCACCTGCCGCCGTCGGCGACGGTCCGCTCGCAATAATCCTTGCCGTCCGATGACAGCGGATCGCATTCAGCCGAGATGATGACGGTCGGCGGCAGATTGGCGAAATCGGCATCGGCGAGCGGCGCATAGGTGATGTCGCCTGTAACATCCGCGCCGGCGGTCCGCACATCCTTGTAGAACTCCATGTCGCGTAGGGTCAGCATCGGCGCCTCGGCATGCTCGACATAGGACCCCTGGTGATGGTTTCCGCCCAAACCCGGATAGATCAGCACCTGGCCGGCCGGGCGGCGCTCATGGCCGCGCGTCGCATGGCAAACGGCAGCCGCGAGATTGCCGCCAGCGGAATCGCCGACGAGCAGAACCCGGCGTTCGTCCCGACCGATCGCCCATTCAAAAGCGGTAAGCGCGTCATCGAACGCCGCGGGATGAAGGTGTTCCGGCGCCAGCCTGTAATCGACCGACACCACCTCATAGCCGGTCCGTTCGCAAAGCTCGGCGCAGACATCGTCATGGCTTTCCAGCCCGCCGAGGATGAAACCGCCGCCATGATAGTAGAGCGCGCGCGCGTCATTATCAGGCTCGGCATTGCGATAGATGCGGATCGGAATTTCGTGGTCGCCGGCATCGATGGCCATCGTCGCGGCTTCGACGCCTTTTGGGTATCCGGCGAAGAACTCGCGGCACATCCGGTCGTAGATCGCGCGCTGCTCGGCAATGGTGTAGTCGACGGTATCGGGCGGATAATAGCTGTTGGTCTTCTCGATGAAAGCCCAGGTTTCGGCATCAATGAGCTTGGAATAGTCGGTCATTTCCCTTTCCACACCGGATCGCGCTTTTCGGCGAAGGCGCGGAATCCTTCCATATTGTCTTCCGAAGCATAGAGCGTGTCCACAGTGCGGAATTTTCGCTTGGTGATCCAGTTCATCGCCTCCTGAAAATTCATGCTTTCGGCTTCGCGCGCCACCTCCTTGATCGCGGCGAAAACAAGCGGCGGCCCGCCGGCGAGCAGCCGCGCGATTTCCCAGACGCGATCTTCCAACTGGTTGGCCGGCAGCACCTCGTTGACCAAGCCCCAGCGATGCGCCTCCTGAACATCCATCCAGCGGCCGGTGAGGAGCAGGTCCATGGCGACGTGATAGGGAATGCGCTTCGGCAGCTTGACCGTCGCCGCATCGGCGAGGGTCCCGGCGCGGATTTCAGGCAACGCGAAGGAGGAATGCTCCGACGCGTAGATCAGGTCGCAGGACAACGCCAGTTCGAAGCCGCCGCCGACCGCCATGCCGTTGACGCAGGCGATGATCGG
>JBQCEL010000078.1:0-5535 GCA_051960255.1 Rhizobiaceae bacterium | reverse complement strand
AGGCGCCTGTACTGAAGCTTGGCCTTGGCGAAGCATTCTTCCGCCAGCTTGTCGGCGAGGATCAGCTTCTCGCCCGGCCGCGGGCCGAAATCGTTCTCGGCCGCGGTCACTTCATAAAGGCCATATTCGATGCGCGGCGAGAAACTTACCGCACGGTTTCCGGGGATCGTCCAGGGCGTCGTCGTCCAGATGACCACGACAGTATCGCGTAGTTCCTGCGGTCCTTTCACCACCGGGAATTTCACCCAGATCGTGTCGCTCTCGTAATCCTGATATTCGACCTCGGCTTCGGCGAGAGCCGTCCGCTCCACCACGCTCCACATGACCGGCTTCGAGCCGCGATAAAGCTGGCCCGACATGGCGAATTTCATCAGTTCACCGGCGATGCGGGCCTCGGCATGAAAGGCCATGGTCGTATAGGGCTTGTCAAAATCGCCGATGACGCCGAGGCGCTTGAACTCCATCGACTGCATATTGATCCAGTGCTGGGCGAATTCGCGGCATTCCTGGCGGAATTCGTTGATCGGCACGTCGTCCTTGTTCCGGCCTCTGGCGCGGTACTGCTCCTCGATCTTCCATTCGATCGGCAGGCCGTGGCAGTCCCAGCCGGGAACATAGTTTGAATCATAGCCGCGCATCTGGAACGAGCGCGTGATGACGTCCTTCAGGATCTTGTTCAGCGCATGGCCGATATGGATGTTGCCATTGGCGTAGGGCGGACCGTCATGCAGCACATATTTCGGCCGGCCGGCGGCGTCCTGGCGCAGCTTTTTGTAGAGGTCGAGCTCCTGCCAGCGGGCGACCAGGTTCGGCTCCTTCTCCGGCAGGCCGGCGCGCATCGGAAAGTCGGTCTTCGGCAGGTAAAGCGTCTTGGAGTAGTCGATCTTTTCGGACGTATCGTTCATGTCGTCAGGCTCTTGCCATCATCTCGCCGACGGCCAATGCCGCGGCAGGTCAATGTCTTTTTCTTGGCATGTTTTCCGGCGCATGAGAGCGCCAACATTCCCGGACGTTCCGGCGGCCTCATGCCACCCGGACGGCCGGGCTCGTAATTCGTATGACAATCGCGGATATCAGAGCGCGCGTCTTCATGAAGCGCTCTTTAAACGAGGCGATGGGCGGAATAAAGCCCTTTCGCCTTCTCTCATCTGAGCGTGAAGTCGAAACGGTATGTGGCGGAAACGCCGACCAGGAACTGGTTGGCTGAGCCGCGCTCCTTGACGATGCTCGAATCCGCCGCCGGGCCGAGCAGGCGCGCATATTCGCCGAATAGGCTCGTCGTCACCTTGTCCGTCGTCTTCCAGGTGATGGCGCCGCCGACGCCGACCGACTTGAAGCCGCCGCCCGGCGAATAGGGCGAAAGGCCGCTCGCAAGAGATTCGGCGTTGCTGACGCCGTAATAGGTCTTGAAGTAGTCGGACGATGCCGCCGACAGGCGCGGGCCGCCGGAAATGCGGACGCGTGGGGTGATGTCCGTGAAGGCATCGACGGCGAGGTCGCCGACATAGCCGTTATGGGTGACGATGCCGCGCCTCACCTCGCCGCGCACCCGCAGCCAATCGGTGGGATAAAATTCGGCGAAGAGGCCCGCTTCGCCGCCGAATTTGACATCGTGCAGCCCCTTGAGGCCGCGATAGTCGCTGGAATCGCGCGGCAGAAGCAACTTGCCGACCAGCCCCGCGCGGAAATCGCCGGTGTCGATCAGGCCGAAGGAGATATTGTCGTTGCGCGAGGAAAAGCGCGTGACGGTTCCCTGCCGGCCGAAGGAAACGAGCGGCTCGCCGCTCAATATGTATTTCTGCGAGCCTTCGAAATCGGGCCCGGCCATACCGGCGGCGCCGATCGTCAGCGACCAATTTCCGGAATACCCGCTCGCGCCTGTCGGGGAATTGTCCGGGGCAAGCGCGCCGGAAGCCAGGCCGAGGACGAGGCCAAGAGACAGAATCGGCAAAAGCGCGGGTTTATGCAAACCAAGATCCTGCTTCACGCGGGGGTCCAGCCCCAATATCGCCCTACGGGATCGTTCTGCGAGCAACAAGTAAAAATTGATTTAAACGGCACGGGTTCCGCGTGAATAGCGCTGTGTCAGCGCCCGTCGAACGCCGCGGCGAAATCGAGCGCCGAAAATGGCTTGACGCCGGCGAGAAGCGCGCGCGCCTCCTCCTCGTCGCGCCGCATCTGCTTCGTCAGCGCTTCAAGCGAGGAAAACTTCTCCTCGCCGCGCAGATGGCCGAAGAAGGAGACGAGGCCGTCTTCGCCGTAGAGGTCGCCGGAGAAATCGAAGAGGTATGTTTCGAGGAGCACCGCGCCCGCTTCATCGACCGTCGGGCGGCGGCCGAAACTCGCAACGCCGTCGTGCAGGCTGCCGTCAGCCCGCCTGAAGCGGACGGCATAGATGCCATGCGCGAGCGCCGTCTCGGCAGGGAGTTCCATATTGGCGGTCGGAAAGCCGAGGGTCCGGCCCAACTGCTTGCCATGCACGACAGGCGCTTCGACAGTAAAGCGATAGCCGAGCAGTCCGGCGGCTTCGGCCACCTCTCCTTCCGCAAGAAGCGTCCTGATGCGGCTCGACGAGACCACGCTTGCGCCCTCGTCCCGGAAGGCGTCCACGAGCGTGACGCCGAAACCGTGGCGTTCGCCCGCTTCCATCAGATAAGCGGGACCGCCCTGACGGTTATTGCCGAAATGAAAATCGAAGCCGGTAACGACATGGCCGACGCCAAGACCGTGATCGAGAATGTCGGTGATGAAAGCCTCGGCCGATTGTGCGGCGAAATCGTGCGTGAAGGGCAGTTCGACGACCGCATGGAAGCCGAGCGCGGCGAGCAGCCGCGCCCGCAAAGGCGCGGGCGTGAGACGAAAAAGCGGGATGTCCGGGCGGATAACGCTTCGCGGATGCGGCTCGAAGGTGAGCACGATCGCCGGCGCAGCGCGATGGCGGGCCTCCTCCAGCGCACGTTCCAGCACGGCCTGATGGCCCCGATGGACACCGTCGAAATTGCCGATCGCGACGACGCCGCCGCGGAGGGAGAGGGGCACGACCGAAAGATCGCTCAGCCGCACGATGTCGGGCGATATGAATGAGCCGGTTTCCGCCGCCATCGACATCGCCTCCAGACTTCAGCGCAGCCTCGGAATGAAGGCGACGGGATGCTGTCCGTGCTTGGCGAAAAACGCGCCGAGCCGTTCGACATCCGGCCGGTGCGGCTCGCCATATTCGCGCGCATGGATGCCGGCCGAGACATAAAGAATATCGATCCCATTTTGCTCGGCGCCCTTCACGTCTGTCATGATGCCGTCGCCGATGGCGAGCACGTCGCGCTCGTGAATGTCGCCGCCGGAGAGTTCTTCCGCCATTTCGAGCGCGGCCCGGTATATTGGGCGATACGGCTTGCCAGCGATCAGCGTGCGGCCGCCGAGCTGCTGATAGTCACGCGCCAGAGCCCCGGCGCACCAGATCAGGCGTTCCCCGCGCTCGACGACAATGTCCGGATTGGCGCAGATGAAGGGCAAATTCCTGGCGCGCAGGCGGCGCAGAAGTTCGGCGTAGTCTTCCGGCGTGTCCATCTCGTCGTCGAAATAGCCGGTGCAGACGACGCCGTCGGCCTCGAACTCCTCGACGAGTTCGACGTCCAGCCCTTCATAGAGCGTCACGTCGCGCTCCGCTCCGAGATGAAAAATACGGCGTGGTCCCTCTTGAATCAGACCGCGCGTGACGTCGCCGGAGGTGACTATGCCGTCATAAGTTCCCGCCGGCACCCCGAGCATCGCCATCTGCGCCTCGACTTCAGGCCTGGGGCGCGGCGAATTGGTGATCAAGATGACGGCCAGGTCGCGCTCGCGTGCGCGCCGCAGCGCCGCGCAACTGTCCGGAAAGGCCCGCTCGCCATTATGCACGACGCCCCAGACATCGCTCAGGATGACCTTATAGCGATCGGTCATCTGGTCGAGCGTCTCGATCATGGGAGGCGTGGGCGCCATCGGGTCTCCTGTTCGGCTCTTCGGACGATTTCATATGGCAGCGGGGCTTAGCCGAATGGCCGCGGCGTGTCATCTGGTTTCGAGCGCGGGTAAAAGGGGCAGCGCTAGGACGCTTGGAAAAAGAACCAATTGGCGCGGGACGTGACCAAACGGAAAAGATTCTTCGGCGCCGTTCCTTGACAGAGAAAAACCGAACTTCTATCTCACGGCCACGTTAGCACTCTCGATCAGGAGTGCTAACCGCCGCGCCGGCTCTGCCGGACGGAGGAGACGTTTATCACCATCCCAATCCGAGGTTCAAGGACATGGCCAAGACGAAATTCCGCCCGCTTCATGACCGCGTGGTCGTACGCCGGGTCGAATCGGAGGAGAAGACCGCAGGCGGCATCATCATCCCCGATACCGCCAAGGAAAAGCCGCAGGAAGGCGAAATCATCGCCGTCGGTTCCGGCGCCCGTGACGAAGCCGGCAAGCTCGTTCCGCTCGACGTCAAGGCAGGCGATCGCATCCTGTTCGGCAAATGGTCGGGCACCGAAGTCAAGCTCAATGGCGAAGACCTTCTGATCATGAAGGAATCCGACATCATGGGCGTCATCGGCTGACATCCGGTCTTCAACACCCCTCATCCAATCCGAAATAACGGCTCATCCGAGCCAAGGAGCAGAGAGAAATGGCTGCAAAAGACGTAAAATTTTCCCGTGACGCCCGCGAGCGCATGCTGCGCGGCGTCAACATCCTCGCCGACGCGGTGAAGGTGACGCTCGGACCGAAGGGCCGCAATGTCGTCATCGACAAGTCGTTCGGCGCGCCGCGCATCACCAAGGACGGCGTCACCGTCGCCAAGGAGATCGAACTGGAAGACAAGTTCGAGAACATGGGCGCGCAGATGGTCCGCGAAGTCGCTTCGAAGACCAACGACATCGCCGGCGACGGCACCACGACCGCGACCGTGCTCGCCCAGTCGATCGTCCAGGAAGGCGCCAAAGCGGTTGCCGCCGGCATGAATCCGATGGACCTGAAGCGCGGCATCGATCTCGCAGTCGCGGAAGTGGTCGCTTCGCTGGCCAAGTCGGCGAAGAAGATCAAGACCTCCGAGGAAGTCGCCCAGGTCGGCACCATCTCCGCCAATGGCGAGAAGGAAATCGGCCAGATGATCGCCGAGGCCATGCAGAAGGTCGGCAATGAGGGCGTGATCACGGTCGAGGAAGCCAAGACCGCCGAGACCGAACTCGAGGTCGTGGAAGGCATGCAGTTCGACCGCGGCTATCTCAGCCCATACTTCATCACCAACCCCGACAAGATGGTTGCCGAGCTCGAGGACGCCTACATCCTCCTCCACGAGAAGAAGCTCTCCAACCTGCAGGCGATGCTGCCGGTCCTCGAAGCCGTCGTTCAAACCTCGAAGCCGCTCCTCATCGTGGCCGAGGACGTCGAGGGCGAGGCTCTTGCCACGCTCGTCGTCAACAAGCTGCGCGGTGGCCTCAAGATCGCTGCCGTCAAGGCTCCGGGCTTCGGCGACCGCCGCAAGGCCATGCTTGAAGACATCGCGATCCT
>JBQCEL010000077.1:0-2689 GCA_051960255.1 Rhizobiaceae bacterium | reverse complement strand
CGATATCATTGTCGCGCCGTCCTGCCGCCGCCAGATGTCCAGCCCCTCCATATTGTCGATCTGATAGGCCATGTCGGCCCGCAGGAGCACAGGACCGTCGGCAATTCTACCGGGACGGATCGTGTCGGCCTTGATGCGGCGAAGCTGCATCGCGACGCCTCGCATGAAGGAGAAGGAGCGCTCCAGCAGGAGAAGGTCTCCATTCGGCAGAAAAGCGCCGTCCGTGATGTCGAAATCGCCCTTCCGCGCGACGGTGAAGACGCCTTTTTCAGGACCATCCAGAATCGCGGCATACTGATTGCCCTCCCGGTCCAGGCTCCTTTCCGTAATGGCGACGCGCGCTCCTTTCAAAGGACTGTCGGCCGGCGCATAGGCGACCGTCTCGAAGCCCTTATTCGTCCGCAACTCCTTTCTGGGCACGAGGAAATCGAGATTGCGGATCGGCCCCTTCATGTCTTCCGGATCGAGGCGATATTCCGAAATGCGGTGTTCGCGTTCGAAGCCGGCCGTCGCGATGCCGTCATGGATGGCGAGGCTTTCCGCGTCGGTCAGCCATTTCCTGCCGATAATCTCGCCGTGGCGGTCGACCATGGGCTGCATGGTGAAATGAGAGAAGCCGATCGGACGGCCATCCTCGTCATGCTCGACGCTGCCGAAGAACCAGTAGCCCGTATCGGCGACGCCGACGAATTTTTCGCCCGGCGTGATGAACCGGAAGGCGGAGAGGCTACCGAAATGGCGGTTGGGAGAGGTCAATTCCAGGCCGCCAACGAAAGTAAGAGGACCGAAACGGGTTTCGGATGAACCGATCCTGAAATCGTGGACGGGCGTCGCGTTGATGGCCATCGTCTCGACGCGGGCTGTGGTGAAAGCCGCGGCCGGGAAAGGCGCCATATCTGCGGCAAGCGCCGATACCAGCACCGCCGCCAACAGCACGGAAGAGAAGCCCCTCCATTTGCGCATGAAGTCAGCCTGTGCGGCGGGAGGGCAAGCCGGGAGAGCGGCGCACGCCGCGTTCGTTTTCTTCACCGAAGAGGCCGGCCAGTTGTTCCGTCATGGCGCCGGCGAGTTCCTCCGCATCGACGATCGTCACGGCGCGGCGATAGTAGCGCGTCACATCATGGCCAATGCCGATCGCCAGGAGCTCGACCGGGGACCGCGTTTCAATGAGGTCGATGACCGCGCGGAGATGCCGCTCGAGGTAATTACCGGGATTGACCGACAGCGTCGAATCATCGACCGGCGCACCGTCGGAAATCATCATCAGGATCTTGCGCTGTTCACGCCGCGCGATGAGGCGCTGATGCGCCCACAGAAGCGCCTCGCCGTCGATATTCTCCTTCAACAGGCCTTCGCGCATCATGAGGCCGAGATTGCGCCTCGCGCGCCGCCATGGCGCGTCGGCGGATTTGTAGATGATGTGCCGGAGATCGTTCAGCCGGCCGGGATTGGGCGGCTTGCCGTCCTTCAGCCATTTCTCACGCGACTGCCCGCCCTTCCAGGCCTTGGTGGTGAAGCCCAATATCTCGACCGAAACGCCGCAGCGTTCAAGCGTTCGGGCGAGAATGTCGGCGCATGTCGCCGCGACGGTGATCGGCCGGCCGCGCATGGAACCCGAATTGTCGAGAAGAAGCGTGACGACCGTGTCACGGAAATTCGTGTCGCGCTCCTGCTTGAAAGAGAGCGGCTGCATCGGGTCGATGACGATGCGGGTGAGCCTGGCGGAGTCGAGATAACCCTCTTCCAGATCGAAGTCCCAGGACCTGTTCTGCTGCGCCATGAGCCGGCGCTGGAGGCGGTTGGCAAGCCGTCCGACGACACCTTGAAGATTGGCGAGTTGCTTGTCGAGAAAGGCCCGCAGCCGGTCGAGTTCCTCTTCCTCGCACAATTCTTCGGCGCCGACCGTCTCATCGAAGCCGGTCGTGAAAACCTTGTAATCGATTTGCTGCGCGAGGTCGGCGAAAGGATTGTCCGGACGGCGCGCCTCGCCGGGCGTCTCGGTATCGGCCTGCTCGTCCTCGCTGACATCCTCGGCCGTCGCCTCCGCCGCCTCGGTTTCGCCGTTCTCCTGCTCCTCGCTCGCGGCGTCGCTTTCCTCCTGTTCGGATTGCTCGCCGTCGGAGCTTTCCTCGCCGCCTTCCTCGCCTTGGTCCTCGCCTTCGGATTGCTGGTCGTCCTCGTCGCTTTCTTGCTGCTCTTCCTCGCTCAGCTCCTCGGCCATCTGCATGGAAACCAGCATGTCCCGGACGATGCGCGCGAAAGCCTGCTGGTCGTCGAGCTTGTCGAAAAGGATATCGATATCGGCGCCCGCCTTGTCCTCGATCCAGTCGCGCCAGAGCGCGACCATCCGTTCGCCGCTTTTCGGCGCGGGCCTGCCGGTCAGCCTCTCGCGCACCATCAGCGCCACGGCCTCCTCGACCGGCGCTTCCGCCTTGTCGCGCACATTGGCGAGGTTGGCGCGCTCATATTTGTCTTCCAGCATCGTGGCGATGTTGTCGGAGATGCCGCGCATGGCGTTTGATCCGATCGCCTCGACGCGCGCCTGCTCGACCGCATCGAACACGGCGCGGGCCTGCTTGCCCTCTGGCGCCAAGCGAGCGTGGACCTTCGGGTCATGGCGCGCATGTTTGAGCGCCATGGAATCGCCGAGGCCCCGCGTCACCGCTATATCCGCGCGGGTCGGCTTCTT
>JBQCEL010000076.1:0-2244 GCA_051960255.1 Rhizobiaceae bacterium | reverse complement strand
TCCGGCGGCCGGTCCATCTATTTCCGCGATCCGGCGGGAAATTCGATCGAATTCGCCGAGCCGAGAATCTGGGGACTTTAGATGCGGCAACTCGACTCGAGGAAGATCGTCGTCGCTACGCACAATGCCGGCAAACTCGCCGAAATCCGCGAATTGCTGGCGCCCTATGGGCTGGAGGCGGTGTCGGCCGGCGAACTTGGCCTTCCCGAACCGCCCGAGACTGGCGTCACCTTCGAGGAAAACGCCTATACGAAGGCCTTCGCTTCCGCCTCCGCAACTGGCCTGCCGGCGCTGTCGGACGATTCAGGTCTTGAGGTCGACGCGCTCGGCGGCGCTCCCGGCGTCTATACCGCCGACTGGGCTGAAAAGCCCGACGGTTCGGACCGCGATTTCCAGATGGCGATGCGGAAGGTCGAAAATCTCCTCCGGGAGAAGGGCGCGACCGAGCCGGCCCGGCGCGGCGGGCGCTTCGTCGCCGTGCTATGCCTCGCATGGCCCGATGGCGGAGCGGAATATTTTCGCGGCGAGGTCGAGGGCACGCTGGTGTGGCCGCCGCGGGGCGATCGCGGCTTCGGCTATGATCCCGTCTTCAAACCCAATGGCTATGAACAGACATTCGGCGAGATGAGCGCCGGCGAGAAGCACTCCTGGGAGGCGGGGCGCGGCGATCTCGGCCTGTCGCATCGCGCCCGCGCTTTTGCGCGCTTCGCCACCGCCATGCTGGAGCCGGCATGAGCAGCGCTGACAGGACGCCCGGCTTCGGTGTCTATCTGCATTGGCCGTTTTGCGCGGCCAAATGCCCTTATTGCGACTTCAACAGCCATGTGCGCCATCAGCCTGTCGATCAGGAGCGCTTCGCCGCCGCCTTCGAGGCGGAAATGGCCGCGATGCGCGAGAGGACCGGCCCGCGCGCCGTTGCGAGCATCTTCCTTGGCGGCGGCACGCCGTCGCTGATGAAGCCGGAAACGGTCGGCCGCGTGCTCGAGGCGGTGGCGCGCAACTGGCATCTGCCCGACGGCGCCGAGATCACCATGGAGGCCAATCCGTCCTCCGTCGAGGCGGAACGCTTCCGCGGCTACCGCGCCGCCGGCGTCAACCGTGTCTCGCTCGGCGTGCAGGCGCTGAACGACGCCGACCTCAAATTCCTCGGCCGACTCCATGACGTGGAAAGCGCGCTTGCCGCGATCGAGCTGGCGCGCGAGACCTTTCCGCGCCTTTCCTTCGACCTGATCTATGCGCGTCCGGGCCAGACGCCGGACGTTTGGGGTGAAGAGCTCCGCCGCGCCATCGGCCTCGCCGCCGATCATCTCTCGCTCTACCAGCTGACGATCGAGGACGGCACGCCCTTCAGCGCGCTTTATGCGGCGCGGAAGTTCACGCTTCCCGATAGCGCCGAGGGTGCGGAGCTTTATCGCGTCACGCAGGAGGTAACGGCGGCGCATGGCTTGCCCGCCTATGAAATCTCCAACCATGCGCGGGCGGGCGCTGAGAGCCGCCATAACCTCATCTATTGGCGCTATGGCGAATATGTCGGCATCGGGCCGGGCGCTCACGGCCGTTTCGTCGAAGGCGGCCGCCGCATCGTCACCATGACGGAGCGCGTGCCGGAAGCCTGGCTTTCGCTGGTGGAGAAGAACGGCCATGGCGTCATCGATGGCGAGGTTCTGTCGCCGTCGGAAGAGGCCGACGAATTCCTGCTGATGGGCCTCAGGCTGACCGAGGGCATCGACCTCGACCGTTACGAAAAGCTGGCCGGCAGGCCTCTTTCCAATGGCCGCATTTCCATCCTGCGCGATGAGAACCTTGTCGAGCCGGTCGGCAATTCCCGGCTCCGTGCGACGCAGGCCGGAATGGTCGTCCTCGACGCATTGGTGGCGGATCTGGCGCGTTAGCCCTGGCCTATCGAAGGGCGAAACGCCGCATCCGGGGATGTTGCCCGCGTCTTTTCGCAGAAACGTTGCAATGATAGCGTTCGGAAAATACCCGTGAGAGGCAAGCCCTTTCAATTCCGTTCTCCCGTCCGTCGGTCGGAAACCAGTTTCAGGGAATCTCAAGGATGACCAATACGATTGCGCGTCTTGAACACACATCGCTTGCCCGTTATGGGGCCGGCAAGATCGTTGCCCTTGCATTCTTTTCGGCCACCACCGCCTTCATGCTATCGGCCACGGCGCATGCCAAAGACTTCAAGGCTGGCAATATCGAGGTGCAGAACCCGTGGACGCCTTCGGCGCCCAACGGCGC
>JBQCEL010000075.1:0-4233 GCA_051960255.1 Rhizobiaceae bacterium | reverse complement strand
TCCTCGCGGCAAAAATTTTGATTGATGAACCACTATACAGATGTAATATGAATAATTCAATTGCATTCGACCTCCTTTGCGTCCCTAGAAAGAGCTTTGGGATACGTTCGATCTCTTGAACAGGAATGTCGAAAAGCGGCTTAAGATGACCCACAACAACGGCGAGGCCATTCGGCCCCCTGAAGGATTTGAACCATGACAATGGTCCCCGCACTCGTCCTCGAACGCCAGCACGAGCTTTCGCTTCGCGATATCGACCTGCCCCAGGAACCCGGCCCGGACGAGGTCAAGATCGCCATTCATACGGTCGGCGTCTGCGGCTCGGACGTTCACTACTATACCCATGGCAAGATCGGGCCTTTCGTCGTCAAGGAGCCGATGGTGCTCGGGCATGAAGCCGCAGGCGTCATTGTGGCGGTGGGTGCGGGCGTGAAGCGCCTCAAGGTAGGCGATCGCGTCTGCATGGAGCCCGGCATTCCCGACCCCACCTCCAAGGCGAGCCGGCTCGGCATATACAATATCGACCCCTCGGTGAAGTTCTGGGCGACGCCGCCTGTGCATGGGGTCCTGACGCCAACTGTCGTCCACCCCGCTGATTTCACCTTCAAGCTGCCGGACAATGTCAGCTTCGCCGAAGGGGCGATGATCGAGCCCTTCGCCGTCGGCATGCAGGCGGCCCACAAGGCCACGATCGCGCCGGGCGACACGGCGGTCGTCATCGGCGCCGGGCCGATCGGAACGATGGTGGCGATCGCCGCGCTTGCCGGCGGCTGCGCGCGCGCCGTCGTCGCCGACCTCGCGCAGCCTAAGCTCGACATCGCCGCGCGCTATCAAGGCGTCATTCCCGTCAACATCAAGACGACGAATCTCGTGCATGAGGTCAAGCGGCTGACGGAAGATTGGGGCGCGGACGTCGTCTTCGAATGCTCCGGCTCGCCGAAGGCATGGGAAACGATCATGGACCTGCCACGTCCGGGCGGAACGATCGTCGCGGTCGGGCTGCCGGTCGACCCAATCGCCTTCGACGTCTCGACCGCCTCGACGAAGGAAATCAGGGTGGAGACGGTCTTCCGCTATGCGCATCAATATGAGCGGGCGATCGCGCTGATCGCGTCGGGCCGCGTCGATCTGAAGCCGCTGATTTCCGAGACATTCGTTTTCCAGGATTCCATCAAGGCCTTCGAAAGGGCGGCGGAAGGCCGGCCGGCGGATGTGAAGCTCCAGATCGTGCTCGACAAATCCTGAGCGGCAAGCGGAGGGAAAATAAATGGCGGTAAAAGGCTTCGGCGTCCACACCGCGATGTGGGCGATGGAATGGAACCGCGCGGCGGCTGAGTTCGCCATTCCTGAAGCAGTGCGGTACGGCATCGATTTCCTCGAAATCACCATGCTCGATCCCGAAGGCGTCGATGCCGTGCATACGCGCGAGCTTCTTGAAAAGCACAATGTCGAATGCGTCTGCTCGCTCGGGCTGCCGCTCGACCGTCTGCCGACGACCAATCCCGACGGCGCGCTTGAATTCCTGAAAATGGCGCTTAATAAATCGCACGCGATCGGTGCTCGGGCGATGAGCGGCGTCATCTATGGCGCGATCGGGCAGCGCACGGGCTTCCCGCCGACGGATGAGGAAAAAGAGGCGACTGCGCGCGTCGTCTCAAAGGCCGCTGCCTATGCCCGCTCGCTCGGCATGGATTATGGGCTGGAGGCGGTCAACCGCTATGAAAACCATATCCTCAACACGGCGGAACAGGCGGTAGAACTCGTCGAGCGCATCGGCCGGCCCAATGTCTTCGTTCATCTCGACACTTACCATATGAACATCGAGGAAAAGGGCATCGCCAACGGCATCCTGAAGGCGCGCGAGCATCTGCGCTACATCCACCTTTCCGCCAGCGACCGCGGCACGCCGGGCAAGGACACGATCGCCTGGGACGAGGTTTTCGCCGCGCTGGCCGCCATCGGGTTCAAGGGCGGCATGGCGATGGAAAGCTTCATCACGGTGCCGCCGCAGATCGCCTCGGCGCTGTCGGTCTGGCGGCCGGTGGCGGAATCGCGGGAGGACGTCCTCGGCTACGGACTGCCGTTCCTCAAGAACAAGGCGAAGCAATACGGGCTGATCTGACGCCGCGCGTGACGGCATGCGACTGTCGCACCATGCTTATCTCATCCGCCAGAAGGAAAGTTCCCCCACTCCGTCCGCTTCGCGGCCACCTCTCCCCCACATGCGTGGGGGAGAGGAAGGGAACCGAGCCTCGCGGCCAGCGCTTCCTCTCCCCCGTCGAGCGGGGGAGAGGTGGTCGGCGAAGCCGATCGGAGCGGGGGTCGAACTCATATGCAATCGCCCTGCCGCTGGCGAAGCGGTATGTTCGCTCAGTGCGCTTCGTCCCAATTGTGGGCGGCGCGGGCGTCGACATGGAGCGGCACCGCCATCGACACCGCCGGCATGGCGGCGTTTTCCATAACATGCCGGATGACCGGGATAGCGCTCTCGACCTCCTCGTCGGGCGCCTCGAAGATCAGCTCATCATGCACCTGAAGCAGCATAGCCGTGTTCTTCAGGCCGGCCTTGTCGAGTGCATCCTCCATCCTGACCATGGCGCGGCGGATGATGTCGGCGGCCGAGCCCTGGATCGGCGCGTTTATCGCCGCCCGCTCGTTGAAGGCGCGGACGGACGGATTGGAGGAGCGGATTTCCGGATAATGCGCGCGGCGACCGAAGATGGTCGTGACATAGCCGTTCTGGCGCGCCTCGGCCTTTGTCCGGTCCATATAGTCGCGAATGCCGGGAAAACGCTGGAAATAGCGCTTGATATAGTCAGCCGCCTCCTCGCGCGGAATGGACAACTGATTGGCGAGGCCGAAGGCCGAGATACCGTAGATGATGCCGAAATTGATCGCCTTGGCGCGGCGGCGCACCTCCGGCGGCATGCCTTCCACCGGCACCGCGAACATTTCCGACGCCGTCATGGCGTGGATGTCGATGCCGTCGGCGAAAGCCTGCCTCAATTGCGGAATGTCCGCGACATGGGCGAGCACGCGCAACTCGATCTGGCTGTAATCGGCCGAGATCAGCTTGTGGCCGGGCTCGGCGATGAAGGCTGTGCGGATCTTGCGGCCTTCCGCCGTGCGGATCGGAATATTCTGCAAATTGGGCTCGGAGGAGGAGAGCCGTCCGGTCGTCGTCGCGGCCAGTGCGTAAGACGTATGCACGCGCTTTGTTTCGGGATGGATATAGCCCGGCAGAGCGTCCGTATAGGTCGATTTCAGCTTGGTGAGCTGACGCCAGTCGACGATCTTGCGCGGCAGTTCATGGCCTTCAGCGGCCAGATCCTCCAGCACGCGCGCCGAGGTGGTCCACTGGCCGGTCTTCGTCTTGGTCGCGCCGGGCAGGCCCATGCGGCCAAAGAGAATATCGCCGAGTTGTTTCGGCGAGCCGATGGTGAAGCGCTCGCCCGCAAGCTGGTAAATCTCGGCCTCAAGCGCCGCGGCGCCCTGCGCCAGATCGCCGGAAAGGCGGGAGAGTATCTGGCGATCGACGGAGATGCCGCGCGATTCCATCCTTCCCAGGACCGGTACCAGCGGCCGTTCGAGCCGCTCGTAGACTGAGACGAGGCCCTTGGCGGCGAGGCGAGGCTTCAAGACGCGCCAGAGCCTCAGCGTCACGTCGGCATCCTCGGCGGCGTAACAGGTCGCGCGGTCGATGTCGACGAAATCGAAGGTGACGGAGGATTTTCCGCTGCCAGTCAGTTCCTTGTAATGGATCGTCTTGTGCCCGAGCCAGCGCTCCGCCAGCCCGTCCATGCCGTGGCCGCCATTCGAGCCGTTCGCGCCGGCGTCGCAGACATAGGAGATCAGCATTGTATCGTCGAAGGGCGCGATCGTAATGCCGTGTCGCAGCATCAACAGCCAGTCGAATTTCATGTTGTGGGCGATCTTCAGCACCGCCCTGTCTTCCATCAGCGGCTTGATCGCGGCGAGCGCGTCGCGGATGGGAATCTGGTTTTCGTGCAACCCGCCGCCAAGCAGATCGCCGGCGCCGGCCTTGTGGGAAAGCGGCACATAGGCGGCATGGCCGGGGCGGATGGCGAGTGAAAAGCCGCAAAGCTCCGCCTGCATCGGGTCGAGCGAGTTCGTCTCCGTGTCGAAGGCGACAAGCCCTTCTTCCGCCGCCTCCGCCACCCAGGCCTCCAGCGTCGCGAGATCGCGGATGCAGTGATAGGCGTTGACGTCGAT
>JBQCEL010000074.1:0-26133 GCA_051960255.1 Rhizobiaceae bacterium | reverse complement strand
GCATCGCTGCATCGACAGCGCCTTTGTCGGGGCCAATATGATGATAGCGCTGAATTCCATCGTGTCGCGCAGCGTCGATCCGATCCAGTCGGCAGTGGTTTCGGTGACGACATTCCACGCCGGCGATGCCCACAACGTGATACCGCAGACGGCGCGGCTCACCGGCACGGTGCGCACGCTGTCGAGCCAGACGCGCGATCACATCGAGAAAAGGATGCACGAGGTCGTCGAGCACACGGCAGCGGCCTTTGGCGCGAAGGCGACGCTCGATTATCAGCGGCACTATCCGGTGCTGTCCAACCATCCCGAGCAGACGCTGTTCGCCGCCGCCGTCGCTGGCGAGATTTCGGGCAAGGAAAATGTGGACGTCAACACCCCCCCATCGATGGGCGGCGAGGATTTTTCCTTCATGCTGCAGGCGCGGCCGGGCGCCATGATCCGCATCGGTCAGGGCAACACGCGCGACTTGCACCACCCAGAATATGATTTCAACGACGAGATCATTCCGATCGGCTGCTCCTTCTGGGTGCGCCTCGTCGAAACAGCCATGCCGGCAAACTGAAGGAATAGGCCGGCTTTCGGCTCACCGCCCTTGACTTGGCCGCCTTTCCTGCGCAACAGGCAGGCAAATTTGGCTGAGGAGAGCCGGTATGGCGATCGCTTTCACATTTCCGGGGCAGGGGAGCCAGTCGGTCGGCATGGGCAAGGATCTCGCCTATGCTTTTCCGGAGGCGCGCGCCGTCTTCGAGGAAGTGGATGACGCGCTCGGCGAGAAACTGTCCTCGCTGATCTGGGAAGGCCCCGAGGAGAAGCTGATGCTGACGGCGAATCAGCAGCCGGCGCTGATGGCCGTCTCGATGGCCGTCGTAAGGGCGCTGGAAGCGCGCGGCGTCTCTCTCAAGGACAAGGTAGCGTATGTCGCCGGGCATTCGCTCGGTGAATATTCGGCGCTCTGCGCGGCGGGAACCTTCTCCCTCGCCGATACCGCGAGGCTGCTGCGCATTCGCGGCAATGCGATGCAAGCGGCGGTGCCGGTGGGCGAGGGCGCCATGGCCGCCATTCTGGGTCTGGATCAGGACGGCGTGGAAGCTGCCTGCGCGGAAGCTTCGACATCCGGACCCTGCCAGATCGCCAACGACAATGGCGGCGGACAGATCGTCATTTCCGGAGCGAAGGAAGCGGTCGAACGTGCCGCGCGGCTTGCTACGGAAAAGGGCGCGAGACGCGCCATCATGCTGTCGGTTTCCGCGCCCTTTCATTCGGCCCTGATGCAGCCGGCGGCCGACGCCATGCGCGAAGCGCTTGCGCGCGTTTCCATGCGAGCGCCCGTGGCGCCAGTCCTCGCCAATGTGACCGTCACGCCGCTCACTGATCCCAAAGAGATCGCCGTCCGGCTTGTCGAACAGGTCACGGGCCGCGTCCGCTGGCGTGAAACGGTGGAATGGTTCGGTGCGAATAGCGTTTCCACGCTTTACGAGATCGGGGCCGGGAAGGTACTTTCGGGGCTGGCGCGCCGCATCGACCGCGATATCGCGACGGTGTCTGTCGGCACAGCAGCCGATATTGAAACGGCTCTCGCTTCGCTTGCCTGATCGAGTGATGGGGCGCCGAAAGGACGAATTTCATGTTTGAACTGACTGGCCGCAAGGCACTCGTCACCGGTGCATCCGGTGGCATCGGCGAGGCGATCGCCCGGACGCTTCATGCCCAGGGCGCCATTGTCGGCCTGCACGGCACGCGCGTCGAGCGGCTTGATGCGCTTGCCGCCGATCTTGGCGACCGGGTCAAGACCTTTCCCGCCGATCTTTCCGACCGGGATGCGGTGAAGGCGCTCGGCCAGAAGGCCGAGGCCGAGCTGGAGGGCGTCGATATCCTGGTCAACAACGCCGGCATCACGCGTGACGGTCTTTTCGTGCGCATGTCCGACCAGGATTGGGACGATGTCATCGCCGTCAACCTCTCCTCGGTCTTCAGGCTGACGCGCGAACTCACCCATCCAATGATGCGCCGGCGTTTTGGCCGCATCATCAACATAACCTCGGTCGTCGGCGTTACCGGCAATCCGGGCCAGACCAATTACAGCGCCTCAAAGGCGGGCATGATCGGCTTCACCAAGTCGCTGGCGCAGGAGATTGCCTCGCGCAATGTGACCGTCAACTGTATCGCGCCGGGCTTCATCGAATCGGCGATGACCGACAAGCTGAACGAAAAGCAAAGGGACGCGATCATGGGCGCCATCCCGATGAAGCGTATGGGAACGGGCGCGGAAATTGCGTCGGCAGCCATCTTCCTGGCATCGCGGGAAGCGGGCTACGTCACCGGCCAGACCATCCATGTGAATGGCGGCATGGCGATGATCTGAGGGGAAGCGAGCGGCTTTTTGCCTTGGACGGCCCTGTTCTTCGTGCTATCCGCGCTGAAAACGGGAGGAAACGCGGAACTGGTTGGCAACTGCTTCTGCCATTTGCCATCTGCTTGGGCCGCCTTGAAGCGCGCTATACTTCCTGTTGGGCGTGTCACATTTCAGCTTGATTAGCGGCAAACCTGCCGCTAACGAGAACCAACCAAAAAACCAGATCGAGGTTTCAAATGAGCGATACCGCAGAACGCGTCAAGAAAATCGTCGTCGAGCATCTTGGCGTCGATGCCGATAAAGTCACCGAATCGGCGAGCTTTATCGACGATCTGGGCGCAGACAGCCTTGATACTGTCGAACTCGTCATGGCCTTCGAGGAAGAATTCGGCGTCGAGATCCCCGACGATGCGGCGGAGACCATTCTGACGGTTGGGGATGCCGTGAAATATATCGACAAGGCGTCTGCCTGATCGGTTGCAATGCCGGGAATGTCGTTCGGCAAACGCCTGGAACGGGGGAGAGCCTGAGATGCGACGAGTCGTCGTCACCGGCATGGGTCTCGTCTCTCCTCTTGGGGTGGGAGTCGAGCACAGCTGGAAGATGCTTCTCGCCGGAAAGAGCGGCGCGAAGCGGGTGGACACGTTCGATGTCGAGGACATGGCGTGCAAGATCGCCTGCATGGTGCCGCGCGGCGACGGCACGTACGGCTCCTTGAACATCGACAATTTCCTTGAACCGAAAGAGCAGCGCAAGATCGGCGATTTCATTGCTTATGGCATTGTCGCGGCCGATCTGGCGCTCGATGATGCCGGCTGGCATCCGGCCTCTGCGGAAGACCAGAATCGCACCGGCGTGATGATCGGTTCGGGCATTGGCGGCATCGAGGGCATTTCCGACAGCGCGATCACCTTGTACGAACGGGGCCCGCGCCGCGTGTCGCCTTTCTTCATTCCCGGCAACATCATCAATCTGGTTTCCGGACAGGTCTCGATCCGGCACAAGCTGAAGGGGCCGAACCATTCGGTCGTCACCGCCTGTTCTACCGGCGCGCATGCGATCGGCGACGCGGCGCGCCTCATTATATTCGGCGATGCCGACGTGATGGTGGCGGGCGGAGCGGAATCGCCTATCGGCCGCCTCGCGCTTGCCGGCTTCTCCGCCTGCAAGGCGCTCTCGACCTCATATAACGACACGCCGCAAAAAGCCTCGCGGCCCTATGATCGTGATCGCGACGGCTTCGTCATGGGCGAGGGCGCGGGCGTCCTCATTCTCGAGGAACTCGAGCATGCGAAGGCGCGCGGGGCCAAGATCTATGCCGAGATAACGGGCTATGGCCTTTCCGGCGACGCCTTCCATATTACCGCGCCCGCCGAAGATGGCGATGGGGCCTTCCGCTGCATGTCCGCGGCGTTGAAGCGCGCTGGCCTTACGCCTTCCGATATCGACTACATCAACGCGCACGGCACCTCGACGATGGCCGATACGATCGAGCTCGGCGCGGTGGAGCGTCTGGTCGGCAATGCCGCCTCCAAAATATCAATGTCGTCGACGAAATCGTCGATAGGCCATCTTCTCGGCGCCGCGGGCGCCGCCGAGGCGATTTTCTCCATCCTGGCCATACGCGACAATGTTGCTCCGGCGACGCTGAACCTCGACAACCCGTCGGTCGAAACCGCCATTGACCTCGTTCCGCACAAGCCGCGCGAGCGCAAGATCGATGTGGCGCTCTCTAATTCTTTTGGTTTCGGCGGAACCAACGCGTCCCTGGTGTTTCAGCGTTACAGTGCGTGACGGCGCTTCTCGCGTCGTCAATTTAGCCATATTCCCTCTTACGTTCGGGGCAGGCAACGAAGAGGCATCACCCAGATAGAATGACGACTGAAAACGAAACGCAGCAACCGACAGGCAGCCGCCAGGCGTCGCCCATCGTGCCGAAATCGGCGAGCGAGGCGCTGCGCCCGCGGGAAGGAACGCCGCCGCCGAAGCGGTCGAGGCAATCGCGCAACCAGTTCATTGTTTTTCTCAATTTCCTGATTTCCTGCATTCTTCTCCTGCTGATTGCGGCAGGGGTCGCCGTCTATTTTGGCAAGCTCGCCTTCAACGAGCCTGGACCGTCGAAGCAGGCTGCCGTTTTCGTGGTGAAGCCAAAAACGGGTGTCCGTGAGATCGCCAATGCGCTTGAGGATCAGGGCCTGATCAGCGACGCGCGCGTCTTCGCGCTCGGGGTAAGCGCCTATGGCAATTCGAAGACGTTGAAGGCCGGCGAGTACGAGATCAAGCCGGGCGCCTCGATGCATCAGATCATGGATCTGCTTCGCAGCGGCAAATCGATTCTTTATTCCCTCACCATTCCCGAAGGATTGACGGTGGAGCAGGCGTTCGAGAGGATCGCCGGCGACAATGTGCTGACAGGCGACATGCCTACCGATCTGCCGCCTGAGGGAAGCCTTGCCGCGGATACGCAGCGTTTTACGCGGGGCACAAGCCGGAAGGAAGTCATCGCCAAGATGATGGCGGAGCAGAAGGCGATCGTGCAATCCATTTGGGACAAGCGCGATCCCGACCTGCCGCTCAAGAGCAGTAAGGATATGGTCGTCCTGGCTTCCATCGTCGAGAAGGAGACGGGCAAGCCTGAGGAGCGTCCCCATGTCGCCGCCGTTTTCCTCAACCGCCTCAAGAAGGGCATGCGGCTGCAATCCGATCCGACGATCATCTATGGCCTGTTCGGCGGCAAGGGAAGGCCCCCGGACCGCCCGATCTATCAGTCGGACATGGAAAAGCCGACACCTTACAACACCTATGTGATCAAGGGGCTGCCGCCGACGCCGATCGATAATCCGGGCAGGGCGGCGCTCGAAGCGGTAGCGCATCCGGCCAAGTCGGACGATCTCTATTTCGTTGCCGACGGCACCGGCGGCCACGTCTTTTCCGCGACTTTGGCCGAACACAACAAGAATGTCGCTCATTGGCGCCAAATCCAGAAGGACAAGGCGGCGGCGGCCGCCAATGCGCCGGACGCCACAAGCGATCTGGGCGCTGATCCGGGCAAAAAGGGGGACGGCGCGGCGGCAGGCGGTCAGTGACGACTACTAGCCTGTGGCCGGTCGTTTCTGGCTGCCCGCGGCCCAACTTCCAAGCGGGCGGGGAGTATTTCGATGAACGTGCAAAGCATGACCGGTTTCGCCCGCTCTCAGGAAGAGTACGAAGGCGCCGCCTTCGCTTGGGAACTGAAGTCCGTAAATGGAAAGGGACTGGAGATCCGTCTGCGGCTGCCTGCCGGCCTTGAAAGGCTTGAGCAGCCGGCCAGGCAGGTGATCCAAAAGCGGTTTTCGCGCGGGAATTTTCAGGCGACGCTGAACATCGCCGCAAGAGCCGCGCAGACGGTTCCGGTGGTCAACGAGGCCTTCTTGAAGGACGTCGCCGGCCTGGCCCAGCGGCTTGTCGATCAGTTCGGCTGCAGGCCGGCTTCGGCGAACGGGTTGCTGGCCTTGCGTGGCGTTCTCGATTTTCCCGAGCCGACCGCCAGTGAGGAAGAGATGAATGCGCTCGACGCCGCTCTCCTTGCCTCCCTCAATGAAGGCCTGGCAGCGCTGGAGACCGCCAGACGCGCGGAAGGCGAGGCATTGACAACTCTCCTTCGCCGTCATCTCGATGAAATCGAGGCGCTTACTTTGAAGGCCGAGAGCGATCCTTCACGTCAGCCGGAGGCAATCCGCGCCCGCCTTGCCGAGCAAGTCCGGCTGCTCATGGATGCCACGCCGCCGCTCGACGAGTCGCGCCTGAATATGGAGGCTGCTTTTCTTGCCACCAAGGCGGACATAAGAGAGGAAATCGACCGCCTGAAGACGCATGTCGGCGCGGCGCGCGCGCTTCTGGCTGGCGACGGTCCGGTTGGGCGCAAGCTCGATTTTCTGTCGCAGGAATTTAATCGCGAATCGAATACGCTCTGTTCCAAATCGAACGCCGCTTCCATCACCGCGGCGGGGCTGGAGCTGAAGGCCGTCGTGGATCGCTTCCGCGAGCAGGTGCAGAATCTGGAGTAGGGCATGCAGGAGAAAACGACATCGGGGATTCGCCGCCGCGGCCTGATGCTGGTACTGTCCTCTCCGTCCGGCGCCGGCAAGTCCACCATTGCGCGCAATCTGCTGGAGAGCGATTCCGAGTTCGAACTGTCGGTCAGCGTCACCACGCGCCAAAGGCGCGCGAGCGAGATCGACGGCGTGCATTATCATTTCGTCTCGCAGCGCGACTTCGACCGCTTACGCGACACCGACGCCCTGCTCGAATGGGCTGAGGTGCACGGGAATTTCTACGGCACGCCGAGGGAGCCGGCCGAAACCGCGATGGCGGAGGGCAGGGACATGCTCTTCGATATCGATTGGCAAGGCGCGGTCCAGCTAAATGAAAAGATGCGCGCGGACATCGTTTCGATCTTCATCCTGCCGCCCTCCATGAAAGAACTGGCGGCAAGGCTGAAACGCCGGGCCGAAGATTCCGATCAGACGATCGAGACGCGCCTCAGGAATGCGAGGATCGAAATCGAGCATTGGCGCGAATATGACTATGTCGTCGTCAATGACGATCTCGACCGCGCCTTCTCTGCCGTTCGGGCGATCGTCACCGCTGAGCGCCTGCGCCGCGACAGGAGACCCGGGCTCTTCGACTTTGTCTCGAATCTTCTCTCTGGGGAGCCGGACCGGAAATAAGGTTCAAGCTTTGGCCGCTTGACGCGCTCGACCGAACGGCCGTTTATCATACCCCCGGTATGGCCCCCCTTTACAGCGCATTCGCGAGCGCGGCGAACTCCTCGATCGAAAGCGTTTCCGCACGCCGCGTGCCGTCGATGCCGGCTGCATCGAGCAATTTTTCGCCGCCCAGGCTTTTCAGGCTTTGCCGTAACATCTTGCGGCGCTGCCCAAAAGCAGCCTGCGTAACGCGTTCCAGAGCGGCAAGAGGAACGGGAGCCGGACCGGCGCGGGGGATGATCCGTACGACCGAGGAGGTGACCTTGGGTGGCGGCGTGAACGCCTGTTTGGGAACGTCAAAAAGAATGCGCGCCTCTGTCCGCCATCCGGCGAGAACGCCGAGCCTGCCATAGGCGCCCGATCCGGGCGCGGCCGCGATCCGTTCGGCTACCTCGCGCTGGAACATCAGCGTCAGCGAAATGTAGAAGGGCGGCCATTCCTCCGGCGTCAGCCAGCGAAGCAGGAGTTCGGTGCCGATATTGTAGGGGAGGTTGGCGACGATACAGACGGGGGATTCAGCCGAGGCGGCCAACGTGCTGAAGTCCACCTTGAGGGCATCGCCGGAAACGATTTCCAACCGGCCGGGATAGTGTTCGCCGATTTCCGCGAGGGCGGGCAGGCAGCGCTCGTCCCGTTCGATGGCTTTGATTTTGCGCGCGCCGTTCATGAGCAGCGCCCGCGTCAATCCGCCTGGTCCGGGACCGATCTCGAAGACCGTCATGGCGGAGAGGTCGCCGGCGTGGCGCGCGATCTTGCCCGTCAGATTGAGGTCAAGGAGGAAGTTCTGGCCGAGCGATTTCTTCGCCGCCAGGCCGTGGCGTTCGATGACTTCCCGAAGCGGCGGCAATCCGTCGGGCGCAGTCATTTCCCTTTTGCCAGCTCCCCCTGGCGGTCGGCCATGAACCGCGCGAGCTTCAGCGCGGCGATCAGGCTGTCCGGTCGGGCGATACCTTTTCCGGCAATATCGAAAGCGATGCCGTGATCGGGCGAGGTGCGGATGAAGGGAAGGCCAAGCGTGACGTTGACGGCGTCGTCGAAGCCGAGCGTCTTCGCCGGAATGAGCGCCTGATCGTGATACATGCAGAGCGCTGCGTCATATTTTCGTCTGGCGGTGGCATGGAACATCGTGTCGGCGGGGAGGGGGCCCATGGCGTCAATCCCTTCGCGCCGAAGCGCCTCGACGGCGGGGGAGACGACCTCCTCGTCTTCCTTGCCGATGCTGCCGCCTTCGCCGGCATGGGGATTGAGGCCGGCAATCGCCAGGCGCGGGTTCTCTATGCCGAAGCGCTCTTGGAGGTCGCGCGCCGTGATGCGTGCCGCTGTCAGGATCATGTCCGTCGTCAACCGGCGCGGCACTTCGGAAAGCGGAATATGTATCGTGACGGGAACCGTGCGGAGTTCCGGGCCGGCGATCATCATGATCGGCGTCGCGGCCTCTCCGGTCATTCGTGCCGCGAGATGGCCGAGATATTCGGTATGGCCGGGATAGCGGAAACCGGCGTCATAAAGTGATTTCTTGGCGATCGGATTGGTGACAAGTGCAGCCGCCAGCCCCTCCCGAACGTCCGCAACCGCCCGGTCGATCGCCTCGATGATGCCCCCGGCATTGGCTACGTCCGGTCGCCCGGGCCGTTCGGAAAGGCGATGCGAAAGCGCCACGACCGGTAAGGCGCGCTCGAAAGCGGCCGCCGCGGCATCCGCCGTCGTCACTTCAACGGGAACAGCTTTGCCGATGAGAGCGGCCCGCGCCCCAATCTGTTCGGGATCGGCGAGGAGATAGAAGGGAGGCACGCCTGCCTCCCGGCGCAGCCGCCATGCATCCGCCGCGATTTCGGGACCGACCCCCGAAGGGTCGCCGATCGTCGCCGCAAGCGGCGGAAGGGCGCGGCTAGCGGGCAACTCAGCGCTCGACGATGCGGGCCTTTTTCCTCAGTTCGGCAAGGTATTTGTCGTTGAGGTCTTTCGCCGTCTTTTCCTGATCTTTGCCCGATTCGAGCACGAGTTCGGCGACGCGGTCGTCGGAAACCTCCTTGCCGCTGCAAATGCCGATATATTCAAGTCCTCTTTTGGTGACGTGAACCGGCGTTGCCGAGCCAACCTTCGTTTTTTTGATATCATCGGCCCAATCGGTCGGAAGCTCCGGCGCCAGCACGTGGCCAAGATCGCGCACGGTCACGTCGATCAGCCCCTTCATGGATGCGCGCGTGTTCTCGCAGCCGTTGAATTTGGCGCGCATCGCTTCGGCCTCGCGCTTACGCTTGGCGAAGATGGCTTTCCAGTCCCGCTGCGGGACGACGAAGATCACCTGCTGCAAGACGTAATCCATGGCGCTCGGCTTCTTTTCGCCCTTTTCGAGCATTTGCCGCACCACATCGGCCGTTTCGGCGCCGGACTGCGAGCGGAACCTTGCACGCAGCGCCTCGCCCCACCCGATCTGCACGCGCAGGAACTGCTTGAAATGATCCGGCGTCACCCCCGCATGATCGAGGATCATGCCGAGTTGCTTCAGCGTCAGCTTGTTCTTCTTCGCGAAGCCGGCATAGGCTTCGTCCACCTGCTGGTCGGTTATGTTGATGCCGAGACGCTTCTCTTCCGCATAGCGCAAGGTCTGGTCGATCATATCCTGCTCGGCGGAAACCCCTTTGCGCCGTTGCAGTTTCAGAAAAGCCGCGCGGTGGGCGATGTCGGTGCTGGTGATCGGGACGTTGTTGACGATCACCTTGACCTCGGCCGCCCGCGCCGGAAGCGTGGTGACGGGCGCGAGCATCATCGCCGCCAGAAACAGATATGTCGGAAAAACCCGCATTCCTCTCCCGTTCATCCGATTTATTGTCCTGTTCTTCAGAATGACTTCCGTTTTGTGATCCCTTGTCGCCTCTATGCGGCGAAAGGATGACCCAAAGGATATTGCTCTACTGCGTCTGCTGGAGCTTGCTCGTATCGCTTCCGAAGTCGCCCAGCGTCCTGAACGACAGGTTGAAGCCGATATTGCTACTGACTTCCTTGGTAATCGCATTGCGCGTCTGCGAGAAGGCGAAGGTGAAGCCGAAGCAATCGTCGAGATAGCCGACGCCCACCGCATCCGCCACCAGCATGTCGTAGGTCATGTCGTAGGTGGAAGATCCGAAAGCGCGCCAATATTGGGCGAAATTGGTCGATGCGGCGACCGTGACCTCGCGCCTGTCTTTGTCAAAGCCATAAAGCGGCTGCGCCTGGATATAGGCGTAGCGGGCCGAGACGCTGATAGGCTTCGAGCTATAGGCGGCCGTCGTTTCAAGCCGCCTGACCTCGAAACTGTCGCGGTCGAAACGGCCGCCCGTCATGAGGGTGAAGCCATTCGGGCTGGTGACGCCGATCTGGCCGACATAGTCGGAGCGCGCCGTCTGCAGACCCGAATAGGCGCCGACATTCACCAGATCGGGCGCGTCATAGGAGTTCAGGCCGGCAAGCTGGTAGGATTGCCCGAAAATTCCGTTCGCGCTCCAGCCGCCGGCGAAGGAACCGGAATAGCGGAAGCCGACATTGGCGCGCGTGCCGCCCTCGATACGGTCATAGCCGGAGAACTTGTCCTCCTCGAAAAGCGAGGAGGCGTCGAAGACCATGCTCTGGGCATCCTCGTTCGGAATCCCGAGCGAACTGGCATAGGGCTCGTTCGGTCGCACGAAGATCTGCGCAACGGGCTCGATCACCTGGCTCGCGCTGGTGGTCGAGAACAGGATCGGCCAGCGAACCTCCATGCCGGCCGTCGCCATATAACGATAGTAGGCGGAGCGGACGTCGGCATCGACGCCGAGGGCCGATGCCATGCTATTGATGGCGGCAACGCTGTCGCCGCTATAGTTGGCATGAATGCCGTCGAGACGACCGCCGAGGATGGGCGTGATGATCAAGCCCTGATCCGTGACGAAGCTGCGTTTCCATTCCGCTTTCGCGGTCAGCCGCTGGTCCGAACCCTCGATGCCGCGCACCAATGGTGTCGAAAGCATGTCATCCAGATGGTTCCGGATGAGCGATTGCGCATTGACGTCGAAGGTCAGTTGGCCACCGGCAACCGGTTCGTCGGGCGTATAGGAATAATCGAACGAGGGCAGGACCCAGGGCTGCAGGTCATTAACCATGCCCGTGCGATTGCCGTTGACCCGGTCCGGATAGGGCTCCTGGATGGTGAAGTGATAGGTGTGGAGATCGAAATAATTCCGGTCGTTGATGCCGGTCAGATAGATCTGTGAGTGATAGCGGTACTGGGTGTAGCCGTCGACGTTATAGGTGTGGGCATAGTCCTTGTCGGTCTGCGCCAGAATATCCCAGCCGAAGGTCCAGCGGGGATTGATCTTGAACGTTCCCTTCGTCCCGACCATGCCGCGCCAGTGGTTGAGATCGCCATCCGGCCCACGATCGACCTTGGACACGCCGGGGAGCTTTGACAGAAAGGCTTCAGGATCCTGCTGGTTGATTCCCGAAACCGTTACGCTGTACTCGCCATTGTTGAACTTCTGCCGGTAGAGCGCCGAAGCCGCGAAACCCTGCCTCGTATAGTAGGTGGGAAAGAGCGTCACATCGCTCGTTGGCGAGAGGACCAGGTAATAGGGAAGGGTCGCCCCGAATCCCAACTCGTCCTTGATGGTGAAAGTCGGCAGAAGCAGGCCGCTCTTGCGCTTGACGGTTGGGTCAGGCACCTCGAAAGACGGAAAATAAGCAATCGGAAAGCCGAACAGTTCGAACCTGGAATGCAGGAAACGCACTGTCTTCGACTGGCCGTTCCAGATGATCTTCTCGGCCTTCACGCGCCAGATTGGCGGCCTGTCGGGCTTCTTTTCGCAGGGCGCGCAGGCGGTGTAGACGCCATGCTCGAACGTCGTGACCACGCCGCCCTCACGTTGGCTCCGATCGGCGCCGAAATAAGTCTTGTTCGCCGTCTCCACCCTAAGCGCATTGGCGAAACCGTCGCTGAAGTCGTCGGTGACGTCGACATTGTCGGCAAAGGTGCGGGTGCCCTTCGGGTCGACCATCTCGACATGGCCATGGGCGACGACCCGTCTCGTGCTCCGATCATAAGTGACCTGATCGGCGACGAGATGGTTGCCCTGGTATTCGATCTTGACGCCGCCAGCCGCCGTCACCGTGTCCTTGTCGCGGTCGAAGACAAGCGTGTTGGCTTCGAGAAGCATCTGCTTGTCGCCGGATTGGCCGTTGCCGGTGTGGAACGGGCCGAAATTCTGGGCCTTGACGGGAACGGTGCCGGCAAGCGCCAGCGCCATGATGCAAGCCATAGCGGTTGTCGCGCCGTAAAGACGCGCCAACCTCTTCGGCCTGGCGTGCTTTGCCGCAGCGATCCCCACTAACCGTCCTCCTTATGGAGCAGAAAAGTTACCCCGAAAAACATGGCCACGACCACCGGAAACCAAGCAGCCACCGGCGGCGGCACGATATCGGCGCTTCCGAACGCCTTGACCAAGACCGACACGACATAAAGCAGAAAGCCGGCAAGGATTCCACCGAGAATCATCGGGATCGATTGTCCCATGCGGACAAATCGCATCGACACAGTGGCCGCGATTAACGTCATCGCGACAAGGAGAAGCGGCAGCGCGATCAGCGAATTGTATTGCATCGCGAATCCGCCGGCCTTCAGTCCGAAGGAATGGGCTATCCTGATGGCGCGGCCGAGTTCGAAAAAGGGAATGGTTTCCGGCTCCGCGAGGCGCTCCTGGATGAATTCCGGCTTCAATCCCGATTTGACCGTGGCCGTCGGCATTGTCGTGCGTTGACCGTCACGCGTCAGCTTGGTCACGCCGGTCAGATGCCATGCGCCTTTTTCGAGCACCGCCTGCTTGGCGTCGAGGCGCGTCGTGATCGAGCCGTTGTCGTCCAGCCTGATGAAGGTCGCGTTGACGAGAAGGAGGCCGCGATTCGCGCTCTTTTCCGCGCCGATGATGGTCGTGCCTTCCGACGGGGTCTGCTGCCTGAGCCAGGGAATGCGGTTGTCGTTCTCGGCGAGGCTGGCCGTATCGCCCTTGAACGAGGCCTCGATCAGTTCGGCCTTGGCAAGTGCATGGGCAGCCGCCGGATTGAAGATCATGATCGTCGCCAGACCGATCAGGAAACTCGCGAAGCAGAAGGGCAGGAGGAACTGCCAGGCCGAAACGCCGGCCGAACGCGCGATCACCAGCTCATGTTTCCGGTTTAGCATCATGAGCGTGGTCATGGACGAAAACAGGATGATGAAGGGGATGGCCGTTTGCAAGATGAGCGGCACGTGTAGCGCCGAAACCAGAAGTCCGGTGGCGATCGTGTAGTTCGGCAGCGACGAGACCTTGCGCGAGAATTCGGTGAAATCCGCGAGGTAGCAGATAACGGCCACGCCGACGAAGAACTGGACCGTCATCATGATGAAACGGATGAAGAAATAGCGGAAAAGCGTCCAGCCTATCATCGGACGCCTCCGCTGCCGCTCCGACCCGAGCCGTCCGCGGCAGGCCGAAGCGACGAAAGCCGGCTCTGCATGCGGGAAAAGATATCCCACAGCTTATCGGTCCATTTTTGCGAACCGCGCGTGGTCTTTCCGAGGAAAATCAACACGGTGAAAATCACGACAGGCGTAAGAACGACAAGATAGGGAACGAAGGCGTATTCGACGGTTCGGCCGGCATTATTGACGGCAACGAAGCCAGCCGCCCGGAAGCCAAGCGCTATGAGACCCGCGAACGCCATGCTCCAAAGCCGCTCCTCCCGATTCGATCGTGCGCCACCTGCGAAATAGATGGTGATGATGCCGAACGCCAGAGGGTAAAGCCAATCCGAGAAGCGCCGGTGCAATTCGGCCCGCAAGAGGCCCGGCCTTGTCTTGTAAACGATGTCGTTCGGGTCGGGGTGAAACAGATAAGCGGTGCTTTGCTCCTTCGGGAAATGGAAGGAATGTCCTTTGGAGGCCGCGCCGAAATTGGAGAAGTCGAGGGCGTAGGACTGGAACCGGACGACCGAAATCGCGCCCGTCTCGGTATTCTTCTGCTGGATTTCCCCATCCGTCATGACGAGAAAATCGTCATCGTTGAAGGATTGGATCGAGCCGCGCTTGGCGTAGTAGATGATGTTCTTGGGCGGCTGGCGGTTGTCGATGATGAAGATTCCGCCGAAATCTCCGCCGGGCAGTTCCTCGCCGATCTGGATATAGAGATTGTCCTGAAGCTTCTTGAAGGCCCCCGACTGCACGGCGAAATGCACCAGATCGGCGCTCGCCGCGTTGGTGATGTCGCGCAGGCTGCGGTTGCACCATGGCTCGACGAAAAGCGACAGCCCCAGGCTGACGATCGTCAGTCCGACGGCGATGATCAGGATGGGCTTCGCCATCAGCCAGTTCGATCCGCCTGCCGCCTCGATGACAGCCAATTCCGAATCGGCGTTCATCGTATTGAGCACCTGCGAGCCGCCGATCAAAAGCGCGAAGGGCATCACGATGAGGGCCATCGAAGGGACGAGCAGCAGCGCCAGCATCATGAACGTGCCGAGCGACTCGCCCGATTCGGTCAGGATGTTCACCCTGAGCAGAACCTGCGTGATCAGCACGATCGCCGTTGTGATGCACAACGTCGTCATGGTGAGCGAGAAGGCGCGCCGGAAGATATAACGCTCGATCAGGTTCATGAGGGCTCTGACCCTACCCACTTCACGCTTCGAGACTCGACCGGCATGGCGACACAGAAGTCCGCATTGCAACACTCCCGCGAACTCATTGGTCGCCTGGACCGACATGGAACGGGAGATTGGCTAAAAATGGGCGAATAAGCACGGTTAACATATTCTTACCACGGTCGATAAAACAGATTTCGTCGATTTTAGCAGGTTTTTATTGCGGTGCAGCATGCCCTCGGCGTTTTTGAAGTCCTGCGATGTCGCCAACTTGTCGATGTGGCCCGCTTCCGAGAGGCTTGCGTTTATGGCGGAAAACCGGAAGATCGGGAGAGAATTCAAACCAGATGCTGGAATCATGCCCCGGAAAATAGAGATTTCCTTCGCCCGCTCGATGAAACCGACGGGCGCGGTTGCCGTCTTCCCGGTGACGGAAGGCGCCGATCCGACCGCAACGGCGGGAGACATCGGACCCGCGGAGACGCTCGCCAAGGCAATCGAGGTTGCGAAGTTCACCGCCAAATCCGGCGCCGACCTGGACATATTGGCGCCGGCGGGCTCGCTGGCGGATCGCCTCCTCCTTGTGGGGACGGGCGACGCATCCGCGCGCGGAGCCGAATTCTGGATCAAGCTGGGCGGAACCATCCGTTCGGCGGTTCGCCGCGCCGCGAAAGTGGTCGTTTATTGCGATCGGCTCGAACCGGCGCCATCGGGCGCTGATGCGGCGGATCTCGCGCTTGGCATGCTCCTGAAGGGCTACAGCTTCGATCGCTACAAGACCAGGAAAAGCCAAAGCGACAAATCGGATGAAGCTGAAAGTCAGAAAGTAACGATCGTCACCCCCGCCGCGACGGCGGCGAAAAAGGCGTTTGAGGGAGCGGCCGCCCTCGCTGCAGGCGTCAATCTCGCGCGCGACCTGGTGAACGAACCGGCCAACCATCTCGGCCCCATCGAGTTCGCCACCAAGGCGAAGGAACTGGAAAAGCTCGGCGTCGAGGTCGAAATCCTGACCGAGCGCGAGATGCGCAAGCTCGGCATGGGCGCGCTTCTCGGCGTGGCCCAGGGATCCGTCCGGCCGCCGCGGTTGGGCATAATGCGCTGGAACGGCGGCAAGCCGAAGGAAAAGCCGGTCGCCTTTATCGGCAAGGGCGTCGTATTCGACACCGGCGGCATTTCCATGAAACCCGCTTCCGGCATGGAGGACATGAAGGGCGATATGGGAGGCGCGGCTGCGGTGACGGGACTTCTGCACGTGCTGGCCGCTCGCAAGGCCGCCGTCAACGCCGTCGGCGTCATCGGCCTGGTCGAGAACATGCCCGACGGCAATGCTCAGCGCCCGGGCGATGTCGTCACCTCCATGTCCGGCCAAACGATCGAGGTCCTCAACACCGACGCGGAAGGCCGCCTCGTGCTTGCCGACGCGCTCTGGTATTGCGGCGAGCGCTTCCAGCCTCGATTCATGATCGATCTCGCCACCTTGACAGGCGCCGTGATAGTCGCGCTCGGCAAATACTATGCCGGCCTGTTCAGCAATGACGACGCGCTTGCCGAAAACCTGACCGCCGCCGGGCTGGCCTCCGGCGAAAGGGTCTGGCGCATGCCGCTCGGCCCCGAATACGACAAGCTGATCGATTCCAAGACGGCGGACATGAAGAATATCGGCGGCCGCCATGGCGGCGCGATCATTGCCGCGCAGTTCCTGCAGCGTTTCGTAAAGGACGCGCCCTGGGCGCATCTGGATATAGCCGGCACGGCGCTCGGCTCTCCCGCGAATGAGATAAATGATTCCTGGGGGTCGGGCTTCGGCGTGCGGCTGCTCGACCGCCTCGTCCGTGACCATTACGAGGGATGAAGCGACACGCATGGCGGACGCGCTGTTTTATCATCTGACGGAGAGCACTTTGGAGGAGGCTTTGCCATCCCTGCTAGAGAGGAGCCTCGAGCGCGGGTGGAGGGCCGTTGTGCAGACCGCGGGAGAGGAACGGCGCGACGCGCTCGATCTCGCTCTGTGGACCTACCGCGACGAATCCTTTCTCGCTCACGGGACCGATCGCGAACCCTTTCCCGAGGAGCAGCCGGTTTTCCTGACGGCGGGCGATGCGAATCCGAACGGATCGACGATCCGCTTTCTGGTCGACGGAGCGGTTCCGGCGTCGCTGGAGGGCTATGAACGGATTGTCTTCATGTTCGATGGAAGCGACGAAACCCAACTCGCCACCGCGCGGGAACAGTGGAAGATAGTGAAGGCCTCCGGCAGCGACGTCACCTATTGGCAGCAGACGCCCGAGCGCCGCTGGGAACGAAAAGCATAGTTTTTCGTATTGCTCCATAGCCGGAGACGCGATCGCGGGGATGCCGGCCTGGTTGGAGGGTGGATATGGCGAAAAAATGGGACAAATGCCTCGTTTGGAGCGCCGCGACGTTTCTGGCGGTCGCGGTAAATATGCCATTGGCGCACGCCGATGAGACGGATCTGGCGAATTTGTGCGAGCAGAAAGTCAATGATGACACGGTGAGGGATTACCAGCCTTCCTTGCATGACGCCGCGCTCAAGGCCTTCAAGAAGTTCTTCCCGAATGCCGCGCGGAAGCCGACGGACGAGATGCTGGCGAGTCAGGCGAAATTCCGTTGCATGGGCGGCAAGATCTACGCCTGCTTCGTCGGTGCGAATCTGCCCTGCTCGAAGATGAACGCGGAGCAGAGCAATGCGGGGGCGGAAGCCTTCTGCAAGGACAATCCTGCCGCCGATTCGGTCCCGATGGTCGCGACCGGACATGACACGATCTATTCCTATCGCTGCAAGGATGGTCATGCGGAAGTCGCACGCAAACTCTACCAGACGGACCAGCGCGGCTTTGCGCAGTCGCTGTGGACAACCGTCGCGACCGAGACGCCTGCGCCTGTCCCAGCCAAAGCTTCAGGGGATCCGATCGAGGCGCAACTCGAAAAATGCCTCGGCACGCCCGACGGACAGACCACGGAAGGCATGACGCGCTGCACGCACAAGGCCTACAACGCGTACGAGGACAAGATGCACGATGTTTTCCGCGACGTTTTGCATAGCGTCGACGACCGCTCCGCCAAGCTGATCCGCGACGCGCAACGCAAATGGGAATCATACCGCAAGGCGCAGGACAGGGCGGATGATGGCCCCTGGCGCATGGATCGCGGCTCGATGGCTTCGCCCGACATACAAGCGATGCGCGTCGAGGCGATCCGCAACCGCATCAAGGAATTGAGCTACTATCTCACGCAATGAGGCGGGCGAGGGCGCGTCTCAGGCCGCGTTCGCTTCCTCATATTCCGACGAGAGGTTGAGCCACAAATCCTCCTGCCGAGCAATCTTGTCGGAAAGCTCGGCCCTTTCCTTCGAGAGGGCAGTCACCTTGCCGGAGTCCCTCTCATAGAGAGTCGGATCGGCCAGCTGTTCTTCGATCGCGGCAACGCGCTTGCGCAACCTTTCGATGAGCGCTTCCGTCGCCTTGATCTCCTTGGCGAGAGGTTCCAGTTGCGCCCGTCGCTGCGCTGCTTCCCGCCGACGGTCGGCCTTGGAGGCCTTTTCAGCCTCGCGCTTCTCACGGCGATCGGGTGAAACGCCCGTCACCAATTGCCGATAGTCGGCCATGTCGCCGTCATAAGGCCGGACTGCGCCGTCTTTGACCAGCCATAGCCGGTCGGCCGTCGCCTCGATCAGATGCCGGTCATGCGAGATCAGAAGCACGGCGCCGGAATAATCATTGAGCGCTTGCACCAGCGATTCGCGCGAATCGATGTCGAGATGGTTTGTCGGCTCGTCGAGGATCAGCAGATTGGGGCCATCGAAGGCGGCGATCCCCATCAGCAGCCGCGCTTTCTCGCCGCCGGAAAGATCCTTCGCGGCGGTATTCATCTTTTCCGTCGCAAGCCCCATCCGGGCGACTCTCGCCCGCACTTTCGCTTCGGGCGCATCGGGCATCAGCCGGCGCACATGCTCGATGGCGTTTTCCTCGGGCCTCAGATCGTCCAACTGGTGCTGCGCGAAGATCGACACTTTGAGCTGCGGCGCGACCGTCATCTTGCCGGACTCGAGATCGAGACGACCGGCAAGAAGTTTGGCGAAGGTCGATTTGCCGTTGCCGTTCGCGCCAAGCAGCGCGATGCGGTCGTCATTATCGATCCTGAGCGACAGATTGCGCAGGACGGGTTTGCCGGCGGAATAGCCGACAGCGCCGCCCTCGATGGCGATAATGGGCGAGGCGACGGTTTTCACCGGCTCCGGAAAGCTGAACGGTATGACGCTCTCGTCGATCAAGGCGGCGATCGGCGCCATCCTCTCCAGCGCCTTCAACCTCGACTGCGCCTGCCGCGCCTTGGAAGCCTTGGCCCGGAAGCGCGCGACGAAATCCTCCATATGCTTGCGCGCCGCCATCTGCTTGGTGCGTTCCTTCTCCTGCAGGGCGGCGCGTTCGGCGCGCTGGCGTTCGAACTGGTCGTAGCCGCCGCGCCAGAAGGTCAGCTTCTTCTGGTCGAGGTGGACGATGGAATTGACCGCGCGGTTGAGCAGGTCGCGGTCGTGCGAAATCAGGAGAACCGTGTGTGGATAGCGCGCGACATAGTTTTCCAGCCACAGCGTCCCCTCGAGATCGAGATAGTTGGTCGGCTCATCGAGGAGGAGCAGGTCGGGTTCCGAGAACAGCACCGCCGCGAGCGCGACGCGCATGCGCCACCCGCCCGAAAACGACGAGGCGGGTCTGAGCTGCGCCTCGGCGTCGAAGCCGAGCCCGGCCAAAATGGTCGCGGCGCGTGCCTCGGCCGAATGCGCGTCGATATCGCCGAGCCGCGTCTGGATTTCGGCGATGCGGTGCGGATCGGTCGCGGTTTCCGCCTCCGCCAGAAGCGCCGCGCGTTCCTTATCCGCCCTGAGAACGATGTCGATCAGCGGCTCCTCCGTGCCCGGCGCTTCCTGCGCCACCTGGCCGATCCTCGTATTTCGGGGCAGGTTGATCGATCCGGTCTCCGGCGAAAGCTCACCGGTTATGGCGCGGAACAGTGTCGTTTTTCCGGTGCCGTTCCTGCCCACCAGGCCGGCCTTGGCGCCTGCGGGAAGCGAAAGCGAAGCGTGGTCCAGCAGGAGACGGCCGGCAATGCGGAGCGAGAGGTCGTTAATCGTAAGCATGACGCGGCTGCTTTTGCCCAATCGCGCCGGGAAGAGCAAGCCGGAGTCGCACGCCAGACGGTTTCGGCAAGGAGACGAACGCGCCGAAACTCTTGCCGCGTTTCTGACATTGCGCGCGGATTGCGTCAGGCGGTCGAGATCGAGCCTGGCCTTGGCGGTCTGGCCGGGGTTATCTTTCGGGGCAATCGGCCATCCGCTGTTCATTCGTGATTGGCTGATCACCCTCTCACGGAAGGCAAGTAGTCCTCTTCGTGGACTTTCTATGTTGAAATAGTCCATCACATGGACTATAAGCGCTGATGCCAACGCTTGCGCGCCTTGGGAAAGTTCTAATCCGCGTCTATGCGGACGATCATGTCCCGCCGCACTTCCATGTCGCCGCCCCTGATTGCGAGGTTCTGGTCAGCATCGCGACATTGGAAGTGCTTCAAGGCTCGATTGATCGGCGCAGCTTGGATGCCGCGCTCAAATGGGCGCGGGCGAACATGGAACTGCTTAACAACGAATGGACACGCCTCAATGAGCGATGATCTGATCACTGTCGGTAAGCGTCTTCCCCGTGTCGCCGCCGCCTTCCCGCTTGACGGTCGCAAAGTCAAAGTGGTCTGGGATGATGGAACCGTAAAGGTTGTTGACCTTACCGGCGCGTTCGCGTCTCGCCGTATTTTCATTCCCCTGCGCGACGATGACCGTTTGTTCCAAACTCTTCGGGTTTCAGAATATGGTTCCGGCATCGAATGGAGCGGATCCGACCTTGAATTCTCCGCCATGTGGCTTGATCGGCTGCCGGAAGCCGAGTTCAGCAATGACGACTTTCGCAAGGCGATGGATTCGCTTAACCGAACTCTCGACGGCATGGCGGCCGATCTGGAAATCTCCCGCAGCTTGGTGGCCGAATATCGGAAAGATAAGCCTATTCCGCGCCACGTCGCGCTTGCTACGCGATATCTGCTTGGCCGAGCGGCTTAAATGAGGGCCAGCATGGAACAGCCATGGCCAAGATTGCAGAACCCAAGAAGCGTCTGACGAACAACCCTGAATTACGGAAGGAATACGAGAAGGCTGACGCTGAATTCGCCATCATCGAGGCTCTGGTGAAGGCCAGAACGACACCCAAACTGTCTCATGCCGAACTCAGAACAACCCAATCAGCCGTTGCTCGCCTTGAGGGCTGCGGTATATCTCCCACCCTTTCCACCTTGCGCCGGTATACCGAAGCGACCGGCACGAAACTGCATGTCGAATTGGTGACGCCATGAGCCGGTCCCGCGAAAGACGCCCATTTTCGGAATGACCGGCGCACCTTCCGACAAACCTTTCAAAGTGGCTGAGCATAGGTGGGAGCGTCGCGCAGTGCGAGTGGCGGTCAAGAACGACCAGTCTGTTCCTCCTTCCGAATTTTTTGGCGATCCGTGGCATTTGGACAAGGACGGGAAAGGCTATTTTGCCGATCACGATCCGTCGTTGATGCGAAAATAGGAATTGGCCGCATCTAAATCCTCCGCTTCGCCATCTTCCGATCTGTCGCAATGGCCGACCATGCGCGATAGCTCGGCTTGAGCGTGACGGTCTCGCCATCAATCGCTTCAAGCGAAGGCGCGGCCCTCCTCCGTCCGCTGGAAATAGACGAGATCAAGGGGAGGCGGCTCCTTGCCAAGGAGTGAGAGAATAGTGTGCGCTTGGCCGCGATGATGCGTCTGGTGATTGAACAGGTGGGCGAGCGCCGGCGCCAGGCGCTGCGAAATCCGGCGCATGTCGGTGATCGTGATATAGGTGAAGCGCCCCGTGATCGCTTCCTCGTCGAGGCTTTCGATCCACTCGATTATACGCTTGTCCTCCGCTGCGCGGGCGATTGCCAGGGCGGCGAGATTGGGATGGATGAGCTGGTCGAGGTTTTTGGGCGGGTTTCCTTCGCCGGTGAAGCGGTGCATCCAGACGCGGTCCCCGACCAGGATATGATTCAACGTTCCGGTCATCGACCTGAAGAAGGCGCCGACATCGCGGGCGAATTCCTCGTCGGCCAGCGCTTCGCAGGCTTCGTAGAGCCTGTCATTCGCCCACCGATTATAGGCCGCGAACATGAGGAAATGCTGCTTCAACATGGCGCCCCCAAAAAAAACCGATCGTTAGCGCACTGAGATGGTCACACTGGCAGGGAATCCGCAGTGCGCTTACGGCTCCGTAATACTTGCGGAGTGCTTTACACGCCGCACGCAAGAAGGCCAATACCGCGGCCGGTATCTGTCCGGTCCGGTCGGCCTTCGAAGTGCGCACCAAAAAAGTCCGGACTGATTTGCCGTTGCCCGGAGGAATTTGCACATTTCATCCTGCCGCCTGCGCTTGTCGGCGGCAGCCGCCTAGCGTTGCCAAAGAGCTGGAGCACGACCCGGAGCGGCGAAAACCGGCTTCCGAGGGATCGTGCTCAACCGTCGAACGAGATCATAATGCAATCCAAACCGATCGCATCATGCTCTAGCGTGCGGCGGCAGGCTCCCCGCGATGGAACAATGCATGCCAGAGCCGGCCGACAATGCCGGGGCCTGACCTGCCGATGGTTCCCCGCACGACGCGCGCCGCAGTCGAGGCTTTCATCGAATCGCCGAAATGACAGTAGCAGACGACTTCGTGGAGCTGCCAGTCGGAGAGTTCGAAGAAACGCTTCGCATCGCCATAGGTATCGCCTTCGAGGCCCGCCGCGCGAAGCACGGGATCGGCGAAGGCGACCGAGATCGGCGAATGATCGTTGCGCATGGTCTCGCGGATTTCGACGGGACGGTATTCGGTGCCGTGCAAAGTCTGCAGGCGCAGGTCCGGCTGCCTTTCAAGCAGTTCCGCCCAGCGCGTGAGGCGTTCCACGCGGGTGAGCAGAGGACTGCCCTTGTCGGGTTGGACCTCGGCAATTTTTCTTAGGTTCTCGAGTGTTTGGTGCTGCATGGTTAGCTCCTGTCCAGGATCGGTTTAGGTGCAGCCCCTCTCCAGAAGAATAACTATAAGCCAGCGCGCAGGCGCGGCAAGAGTCTTCGCAAAATGATTCTGCCTGCTGGGCTCCGGCGGGAGGCCAACCTATTCCGCTATGACCGGCGCGTCTTCCTCGAAGCCGCTGCGAAGCGGTTTCTCCGGCATTGCCAGAACGAGCGCGCAGGTGATGATGGAGAGGATGGCCGACGTCAGGAATACCATCGCGAAAGGAGCCGCATTATGCAGCCCTGCGGCGGTGCTCGCCGCGTCGCTTGCAAGCGGCAGACCATAGCTGAACGCCACCGTTCCGAGCAGCGCCACGCCGAGTGCGCCGCCAAGCGAGCGTAGGAATGTCAGCACGCCGGTCGCGATGCCGAGATTGGCGCGCGTGACGGCGTTCTGCACGGAAACGGTCATCACCGGAAAAATGGCCCCGGTTCCAACACCCGCAAGCACGGTCAACATTTCCACCAGAGGCAACGAGGCTGTGTGCGCCATATGGCTGAGTATCGCAAGGCTGGCGATGGTGAGCACCGAACCGAAGACGGCGATCCGCCTGTAATGTGTGAAGTGCGGGATGATCTTGCCGCTGGTCATGGCGCCCGCCACCGTTCCGAGCAGCAGGCCAAGAAGCGCTGTTCCCGATTCGCTGGCGGAAAGGCGGAGCGAGGATTGCAGGTAAATCGGCAAATAGACCGCGAGGCCGACATTGACGGCCTGCGCGAAAAACATTGCTATCGTGCCGGCGAGGATCACCTTGTTGCGCAGGATATCCACCGTCACCAGCGGCTCTCGGGCGCTGAGGAGGCGCGCGGCGAAACCGCACCAGACAAGCGCCGAACAAGCCAGCAGGCCGAGAATCTCGGGCGAGCTCCAGGGATAGGTGCTGCCGCCCCAGTTCATCGCCAGGAGAAGCAGCGAGGTCGCCACGATGAGCAAGAGCGCTCCCCAGCCATCAATCCCATGCTGCTTGTTGGGAATCGAGAGCTTCTTAAGCGGATGATTGATGATCACCATCGCCACCGCGCCGAGCGGAAGATTGATCCAGAAGATGAGCGACCAATGGAGATGCTGCGCGAAATAGCCGCCGAGAAGCGGCCCAGCGACGCTTGCCACGGCCCAGGTGCCGGAAATCCACGCGGCATAGCGCGCCCGCTCGCGCGGCGGCACGAGATCGCCGATCACCGTCTGGGTGAGGGCGAACAGGCCGCCGCCGCCTAGGCCCTGTATGGACCGGCCGATGATCAGCACGAGCATATTGGGGGCGGTCGCACTGACGAGCGAGCCGGCGAGGAAGATCAGGATGGCGGCATAGAGCGTGCCGCGCCGTCCGCGAACGTCCGATATCTTGCCGTAAAGCGGCGCCATCGCGGTGGCGGTCAGGAGATAGGCGGTGACGATCCAGGGCAGATATTGCGCATCGCCCAAGGCTTTCGCGATGGTTGGCATGGCCGGCGCGACGATCGCCTGGTCGAGCGCGGCGAGCAGCATGGAAAGCAGGACGCCGGCAATGATGGCGTTCTTCTCGCTTTCGGAAAGGGGCGGCTCGCCCGTTCCTGTCGCCGAAGGCCGTTCCGCCGTCTGGTCCATGCTGTTCCCGCGCTTTCCTGATCCTTCCGCGGACGGCGCACCTGCATGGCGCGTTGCCAGGCAGACGCCCCGGCCGAAGGGCATTGTCGGTTCAGGCTGTGGATCACGTCGTCGAGACGGATTCCGAATCCCGAATGGGATCGCCGGACTACCAACCGGCAAGCGTTTCCTCAAACAGCGGCGCGCTGATTAGCACCGAGGCCCCGCCATGTCGAGGCAACCGGGACAACCAACTGTCAAAGCGGGATGTTGTCGTGCTTCTTCCAGGGATTCTTGAGATCCTTGTTGCGCAGCATGCGGAGCGCTCGCGCCACCCGTCGGCGCGTCGAATGCGGCATGATCACCTCGTCGACATAACCGCGCTCAGCCGCCACGAAGGGCGACAGGAAACGGTCTTCGTAGGCCTTGGTATGAGCCGCGATCTTCTCCGGGTCCTTGATGTCCTTGCGGTAGATGATCTCGACCGCGCCCTTGGCGCCCATCACGGCGATCTGCGCCGAGGGCCATGCGTAGTTGATGTCGCCGCGCAGATGTTTCGACGCCATGACGTCATAGGCGCCGCCGAAGGCCTTGCGAGTGATGATCGTGATCTTCGGCACTGTCGCTTCGGCATAGGCGAAGAGAAGCTTGGCGCCATGCTTGATCAGTCCGCCATATTCCTGTGCCGTGCCCGGCAGAAAGCCCGGCACGTCCACGAAAGTGACGATCGGGATATTGAAACAGTCGCAGAACCGCACGAAGCGCGCCGCCTTGCGACTGGCGTCCGAATCGAGCACCCCCGCGAGCACCATCGGCTGGTTGGCGACGAAGCCGACAGTTCGGCCCTCGATCCGGCCGAAGCCGGTGACGATGTTCTTGGCGAACGCGGCCTGGATTTCAAAAAAATCGCCCTCATCGGCGGTCTTGAGGATCAGTTCCTTGATGTCATAGGGCCTGTTGGCGTTGTCGGGCACCAGCCGGTCCAGCGATGGGTCGCTGTCGGCGACTGACTGGAAAGCCTCGATCTCGGGGATCTCGCCCGTATTCGATTGCGGCAGGAAATCGATCAGCCGCCGCATCTGCAAGAGCGCCTCGACGTCATTGTCGTAGGCCCCGTCGGCGATGGACGATTTCGTCGTATGGACCGAGGCGCCGCCCAATTCCTCAGACGTTACCGTCTCGTTGGTGACGGTCTTCACCACGTCGGGACCGGTGACGAACATGTAGGAAGTGTCCCGCACCATGAAGATGAAATCAGTCATCGCCGGCGAATAGACGTCGCCGCCGGCGCACGGCCCCATAATGACGGAGATTTGCGGAATGACGCCGGAGGCGAGCACGTTGCGCTGAAAGATCTCGGCGTAGCCGCCGAGCGCCGCCACGCCCTCCTGGATGCGGGCGCCGCCGGCGTCGTAGAAGCCGATGATTGGCGCGCGGTTCTTCAGCGCCATTTCCTGGACCTTCACGACCTTTTCGGCATGGGCCTCGGAAAGCGAACCGCCGAAGACGGTGAAATCCTTGCCGAAGACGAAGACGGTACGGCCATTAACCGTTCCCCAGCCGGTGACGACTCCGTCGCCGGCAATCTTTTGCTTCTCCATGCCGAAATCGGTCGAGCGGTGCTCGACGAACATGTCGAACTCCTCGAATGAGCCTTCGTCGAGGAAGATTTCGATGCGTTCGCGCGCGGTCAGCTTGCCGCGCGCATGCTGCGCCTCGATCCG
>JBQCEL010000073.1:0-7172 GCA_051960255.1 Rhizobiaceae bacterium | reverse complement strand
CGACAAGGGCTGCGACTTCGACTTCCTCGCCGGAACAGCACCTGTACCCGAGCCGGAGATATTTTGAGGTCGCGGAGCAGGGTGACCGTCAGTGTCATTGGGGAAGCGGCAAATCCGTGACAACATCGGCTGCCACCACTCGGGCGTCCGGATGATCCTGCAACAATGACGCCGGTACCGTCGGCGTCACGGGACCGTGCAACAGTTTGCGCACGATCGCGCACTGCCATGTCCGGTTCATGAAGATGCGGACCTTACGGCTTGCCAATATCTCCTTCATACCCACTGTGACCGCCAGTTCAGGGATATAGTCGATATTGCCCGACGCGGCCGTGATCGAGTTGATAAGTCGGGTCTCGCGCGACAACCGCACCACCCGCGTCGGCAGCGCGGCGAAAGCCGCACGGTCCAGCTTCTCGCCGGGCTCGGGCGGGTCATTGAAGGCGAGATGGCCGGTAATGCCGACGCCGCCGAAACAGACATCGACCCCTCCATGCCTGTCGATCAGATCGCCTGTTGCCTGCGGACGGCGCGGATCGGGGAAATGCCGGGCTTCCGGCGGCGGTGCCAGGTCGGCATCGAGCCGGGCACGGAAATTGCGCTCCATATGGGCGCGGAAGCTCAGCGGATTGGAAAGGGGGATGAAGTCCCCGCCATCGGGCGTCAAATATTCGTCCATGTTGACGAGCACGAGATCCTTCAGGCTGACGCGCTTGTCATTGCAGTCCTGTGCCCACAATTCATACTGCCCTACCGGCCCTACCGGCAGGATGAAAACCACCTTCTCCCGACCGGCGTCCTTTGCGGCAAGGTATTCGGCCATAAGATCATCGGCAAAGCGCCGGATCACCGTCGCGTTGTCCGCAACGACTTCGAACCCGATGGGGGATCCGCGCCCGACATCTTCCTTGGCGATTGCCAGTGGATTCTTGTTATCCATGAAAGTCTCTCAGGAAGCAGGCGCGATCAGTTTTCCGGTTTCGGCATCGAACAGATGCGGCTTGTCCGGATCGGCGGCAAGGCGGATCGTCTTGCCGGACTTGAGATCGGGCGAAGGCGGCAGGCGTGCGATGATTTCGGTCCCGCCGAACGGAAAGAAGACAAGCGTGTCCGAGCCGAGCGGCTCGACGAAGCGGATGGTCGCCTCGAAAGAGAGGGGATTGTCGGCACCGGCGCGCGCGAAATTTTCCGGCCTCAGCCCGAGCACCAGTGCGCGGCCCGGTGCGCCCAATACGTCGCGATGAAAGCGGGAGAGGGGGATGCGAAGACCGTCTTCGGTTTCGACGGCTACACCGCCGTCCACCGCCGGACGGCAGGCGATCTGGTTCATGCGCGGCGCGCCGATGAAGCCGGCGACGAACAGCGTCGCGGGCCGGTTATAGACGTCGTCCGGCGTTCCGATCTGCTCCACATGCCCCGAACGCATGACGACGATACGGTCGGCGAGCGTCATCGCCTCGACCTGGTCGTGCGTGACATAGATGACGGTCGTGCGCACCTCCTGATGCAGTTTCTTGATCTCGATACGCATGTCCGAACGCAGCTTGGCATCGAGGTTGGACAAGGGCTCGTCGAACAGGAAGACCTTCGGATTGCGCACCAGCGCTCGGCCCATCGCCACCCGCTGGCGTTGTCCGCCGGAAAGCTGGCCGGGAAGGCGGTCGAACAGATGGGCGATGTCGAGAATGTCGGCGGCCCGTTTGACGCGCACACGGACCTCGTCCTTCGGCTTGCCCTGCACTTCCAGCGCGAAGGACATGTTGCGGAAGACGGTGAGGTGTGGATAAAGCGCGTAGTCCTGAAAGACCATGGCAATGTCGCGGCTCTTCGGCTGAACCTCGTTGACTATTCGGCCGTCGATCAGGATCTCGCCGGAAGAGACATCTTCCAGTCCGGCGACCATGCGCAGCAGCGTGCTCTTGCCGCAACCAGAAGGGCCGACCAGGACCAGGAACTCGGTATCCGCTATATCGAGGTCGATGCCGTGCACCACCTCGAGCGCGCCGAAGCGCTTGACAACCTGGCGCAGATTGACTGTGGCCAAACGCTCCTCCCGAGCTTTGCCGCCTCTCTTCACAGATGCCCGTCAATGGTGCATTCTGTAACCGATTACAGCGTAGCAGGCCTTTTTTCGTTAGTCGAGACGGAGATGAAAGCACCACGCCACGACGGAGAAGGTCCCTCGGCACAGCCCGAGCCGGCTCCCCCTGACGGCCGCCGGTTTCCAGGTGTCCGCGACGTCGCCCTTTCAGCCGGGGTGTCGACGGCTACCGTCTCGCGCTTTCTCAACGAGCCGGCCAGCGTGCGGCCGGACATACGCGAACGCGTCGAAAGCGCGGTGCGCGAACTCGGCTATATACGGCATGGGGCGGCAAGAGCCCTGTCGATGCGGCGCTCGCATGCCATCGGCGCGATTATCCCCACCGTCGACAATGCCACCCGCGCCGGCAAGGTCGCGGCGTTGCAGAAAAGCTGTCGCGAGCACGGCTACAATGTCCTGCTGGCGTTGTTCGAATACGATCTGGACCTCGAACTGGCCCAATGCCGCAATCTCATAGAGGCGGGCGTCGACGGGCTCATGCTGGAGGGCGAACTGCATCACCCGGCGCTCTACCAGCTGATGGAGAAACGCGGCATTCCCTTCGTCAACACCGCTATCTATGACCCGCGCTCGCCCCATCCCAACATCGGCTTCGACAATCAGGCGGCGGCTGTGCGGCTGACGGAGCATTTGCTCGATCTTGGCCACCGGTCTTTTGCCATGATCGGCGGCCCGAGCCAGGTCAGCGATCGCGCCAGCGGCCGCGTGAAGGGAGTACGCCAGGCGCTTGCGGCGCGCGGGCTCGATCTGCCGGCGGAGCGGACCATCGAGGGATCGTACCGGGTGCAGCAGGGAAGACAGGGGCTGAGGGCGCTGATGAGCGGCAAATCGCGGCCGACGGCGGTGGTCTGCGGCAACGACGTGCTCGCCTTCGGCGCTCTGCTGGAAGCGCAGGCGCTCGGCCTCCGCGTGCCGCGTGACGTTTCGATTGCCGGATTCGACGATCTCGACTGGGCGTCGCAATTGCCGCCGGGGTTGACGACGGTTGCGCTGCCGGCGCGCGAGGTCGGCCAGTTGGCGGCGGATTATCTGATGAACAGGCTCGCCGGGCAGACGGTCCCGCACGCAACAGAGGTCGAGGTACGATTGATCCTGCGCGGCTCCACCGGGCCGGCCCCGGGAGGCTGAACGGCAGGTTGACAGCGATCGGGCCTTGCCTATTATCTGTAATCGGTTACAGTTTGTACTGCGGCGGCGAATTCGGGAGGATGGATTTGCGCTTCGGTCTTGTCGGTTACGGTCTTTGGGGCACTCACCACGCGGAGGCGATCGTCAAGGCGCCGGGCGCTGAACTTGCTGCTATCGCTTGTCAGAGCGAGAAAACCGCTGCGGCGGCACGCCAGCGCTTTCCGGACATTCCTATCCACCGCGACTACAAATCGCTTCTGGCCGACACCTCGATCGAGGCCGTCGACATCGTCGTTCCCAACCACATGCACGAGGAGATCGGGATAGCGGCGTTACGTGCAGGTAAGCATGTGCTGCTGGAAAAACCAATGGCGGTGAGCGTCGCGGCCTGTGACCATCTTCTCGATGCGGCCAAAGTTTCCGGCAAGGTGCTGAGCATCGGCCACGAATTCCGCCTCTCGACGCAATGGGGCAGACTGAAGGAACTGGTGGCGGAAGGCGCGATCGGCCGGCCGCTTTATGCCAATGTCAGCCTGTTCCGTTTTCCCTACCGGCAGGGTTCGGGAGGCTGGCGCTACCGCCGCGATCAGGTCGGCTCGTGGATATTGGAGGAGCCGGTCCATTTTTTCGATTCGGTGATGTGGTATTTCGAGGAACTCGGCGATCCCGATCGCATCGTCGCCTTCGGCAACGGCCGTCCGGCGCCCGGCACTGAGGGCAATTTGTCGGCGATGGCGCATAATTTCTCGACGATCATGCACTGGCCGGGCGGCGCCTATGCCGTCATCACGCAGAGCCTCGCCGGTTTCGAGCATCACCATGTCATGGAGATCGTCGGCACGGGGGGCTCGATCCGAACCTGGTGGTCGGGCGCGGAGGACCGTACGCGCGAGCCCTCCTTTGAGATCAAGGTGCAAAGGAAAGGTCGGGAGAAAGCGGAAAAAATCGAGGCCGCCGCATCCGGGGAACTGTTCGAACTCGATCAGGAACTGTGCCTGGCGGTGGAGGCGTTCAAGGCGAACAGGCCGCTCGTGACGGGCGAGGAGGCCCGCAAGCGCATCCTGGTCTGTCTCGCCGCCGAACAGGCGCTTGCCGAAGGCCGCGAGGTGAAACTCGATTTTTCCCGCCGCTGAGGACGGCGGAAAAATTCGTGAACGAAAGGGCGGACGGGAGGTTCGCCAAACAGGGAGGAAATCGATGAAGAGACTGGCACTGCTGCTCGCCGCCGGAGCCATGGCGCTCACGGCCGGCTTCGCGACCACGCCGTCCAATGCGGCGGACAAGCAGATCACGGTCGTGACGTGGAACATCCCCTATTACCAGAAGGGATTTCAGCAATGGGTGGACGCTTTCAAGAAGATTCACCCCGATTACGACGTCAAGCGCGTCGACATGAAGGGCACCGAACTGCCGGCTTGGTACCAGACGCAGGTCGTCGCCGGCACGCCGCCGGATATCCTCGACCTGCAAGGCGGCATCTGGCTGCAATATGCCTCGCAGGGCGGCCTCCTCGACCTGACGCCCTATCTCCAGAAGGACCAGGACTACACCAAGCGGATGTACCCGGAGGTGCTCAACAACTGGGTGTATAAGGGCAAGAACTACGGCGCGCCGCTCTATATCTCCAAGACGCTGCTCTTCCTCAACCGCGTCATGATGAAGAAGGCCGGCATCGACCACGATCCGACCAGCTTCGACGAGATGATGGAAGACGCGAAGAAGATGACCGGCCCGAACACGTCCGGCTTCATCACGCTTAATTTCGACTGGCTCTACTGGCCGCTCTTCAAGATGAACGGCATCGATTTCGTCACGCCGGACCTCAAGAAGGCCGCCTTCAACACGCCGAAATGCGTGGCTCTTGTCGAAAGACTCGCCAAGCTGACCAAGGAAGGCGTGATCGACAAGGTGAGCTGGACCGGCCGCTGGGTCGAGCCGAACAGCGCCTTCGCGGCGGGCAATGTCGGCATGCTGCATGCGCATGCGCCGGCCTATCTTTGGTTCAAGAGCAAGGCGAACTGGGTCAACAAGGACACGGTGGGCGCCATCAACCTGCCGGGCGGATGGTCGACGCCGAATTCGCATGCGCTGGTGATCTCGGCCGGGTCGAAACATCCCGACGCCGCCTGGGATTTTGTCAAGATCGCGACCAGCGGCGACGGCGCCATCGCCTTCGGCGAGCAGACCAATAATTTGATGGGCGACAAGATCGCCGACGCCGAGCTGATGAAATATTTCGAGAAGAACATCCCAGCCGTTATTCCCGCGCTCAAGACGCAGCTTGAGAATCTCAACAAGCTGACGGGCAATTGGCCTTTCGCGCAGGACGCCGCGATCAAGGAAGCCTTCTATCCGGAACTGCAGGCGGCGCTGCTCGGGCAGAAGAGCGCCAAGGAAGCGCTCGACGCTGCGGAGAAGAAGGTGAACCGTATTCTCGAATCGGAATAGGAACAGAAAGGCGAAAATGGCCGAGCGCGCGGTGGATATGGCGGCGGCGCCCTTGGGGGCGGCCGCCGCGCGGCCGACCTTCTGGGCGCGCCGCCGTTCGCGCGAACTCGGACTGATCTGGCTGTTCCTTCTGCCCTCTCTGGTGATCTTCCTGCTCTACCGCATCATTCCGCTGGTGTGGAATGTCGTTCTGTCGCTGGAGTTCTGGTCGCCCTACAGGCCGGCGCGCTTCGCCGGCCTTTATCAATATCAGAACATGCTGTTTTACGACGATGCCTTCTGGAAGGTCGTCGGCAACACGCTGATCTTCATGGCGTCGGCCCCGATCGGCATCGTGCTGGCGCTCGGCGTCGCGCTCTTGGTCAACCAGCAGATCGAAGGCCGCGGCGTCTACCGCACCATCGTCTTTATGTCCTATCCGGTGATGACGGTCGCCGTCGGCATCATCTGGCAATGGCTCTACAACGAGAAAGTCGGGCTCATTAACTACGTGCTGATCTCGCTCGGCATCACCAACAGGGGGATACCCTTTCTCGAAAGCTTCCAATGGGCCTTGCCGGCCGTCATCCTGGCATCGCGGTGGCAAGTGATCGGCTTCTACATGATCATCCTGCTGACGGGATTACAGAGCATTCCGCCGAATCTTTACGAGGCGGCGTCGATCGACGGGGCGAGCGCAGGCCAGAGTTTCTGGCGCATCACCGTGCCGCTCCTGAAGCCGTCTCTCTTCCTCTGCTTCGTCGTCGGCATAATCAATTCCTTCAACGCCTTCGATCTGATTTTCGTGATGACCGGCGGCGGGCCGGGGCACGCGACGGATCTTCTCGTCACCTATATTTATTCGACCGCCTTCAAGCTCGGCCATTTCGATTATGCGGCGGCGATGACGGTGGCGAATTTCGTCCTCTTCGTCGGGCTCGCCTTTGTCGCGAACCGCCTCGCCGGCGGCGAGGCCGGCGCGGTCAAGCGGAGGGCGTGAGATGACCCGCCGCAAGCGTTGGCCCGTCCATCTCGCTCTGGCGCTGATTTCGGCCCTGATGCTGGTGCCCTTCTACTGGGTGCTGAAGACCAGCCTGACCGGCGAGAACATCTTCGCCTATCCGCCGTCGCTCCTGCCGCATGACCCGAACCCGTTCTATTTCGTCGATGTCTGGTACGCGATCCCGTTTCTGCGCTACCTCATCAACAGCGTCATCGTCTCGATCATGGTCGTGGTCGCCAACGTCTTTCTCAATGCCATGGCCGGCTATGCGCTGACGCGGGATTTTCCCGGCAAGGGCGCGACCATCATGCTCTTTCTCTCCTGCATGATGATCCCGTTCCAGGTGACGATCATTCCCGCCTATCTGATCACCGCCAAGCTGCATCTCCTCAACTCCTATTTCGGCATGGCGCTGCCCTTGATGTCGACGATCATCTGCATCTTCATCTTCAAGGCGGCGTTCGAGGCGATCCCGCATTCGCTGGTGGAGGCGGCGCGGATCGACGGCGTGCC